>CAYRVN010000006.1:1402-27930 GCA_964427675.1 uncultured Acidaminococcales bacterium | reverse complement strand
TACCCTTTAAGGTATCAACACCCAGCACCGTAAGAGTATTACAGGCAATTACAACCAGCTTGGTACCCTGTGTTTCAAAGTAGTCCAACATCTCGCCGACAAATTGTCTGACCTCTGCTTCACTGCGCGGGCCATAAGGCGTTCTGGCAGTATCGCCCAGATAAATGAAATCTTCATGCGGCAGCATCGTCTTCAGGCATTTTAAGACACTCAGCCCGCCAACACCGGAATCCAAAACACCGATTGGTGCATTCTTTTTCAACAATTCGCTCATCTCCTGCTTCAAAGTTAATGATAACTTCAGTCATTTTTTATTATACACCAATTTTAAAAAATCAGAACGATGAAAAACGGCCAAAAGGGAAGCAAAGGAGACAGTCCCCCTTGCTTCAAAAAGCGGCCAAAGGGGACTGTCCCCTTCGGCCGCTTGTTCGCTGCTTTGCACTGCTTTTTAAGGTCATTTAACATTTTTTATAAATATTTGATCCAGAATTTGTAGGTGCTCAGGATAACAACGACGGTTAACACCAGATAGTCGCCGATTCCCAGTTCTTGTTTCTTCATGTTTTTATAAGTGTTGGCACCGAAACCCTTCAGCTCCATGCTGAGTGCCAGTGTATCCGATTTAGCAACGGCGCGCATTACCAAAGGCTTAATCACAACAAGATAAGAGTACAAACGTTTAAAAACATTGCCGCGGTTAGAATAGCCTCGACAAGACTGTGCGTCAAGCGTTGCCGTGCTGTCTGTCAGAAAATCAGGCACGAAGCGGAGTGCCGTCGTCAGCATGAAAGCATATTCACAGGGCATATGGAAACGTTCTACCAAAGCCTGCGCGATATCCTGTATTCGCGTTGCTGCCAGCAAACAGAGGAAAGCCATCGTCATAACCAACATTCGCAGACCGCCAGTCAAGGCAACTTCCAGTGAAGATTGGAACAAAAGCTGCAGCATGATCATCATACCAGTAAATACTGCCAAAGCTCCAATAGCGGCCATAGTCATCCTGTCATGTTTGATGTAAAGCAGCAAAACAAGCTCCAGCACTAATATAAAGGAAACAATCTGTACAGGCAGAATAAAAACAAGTGCTGTTACTGCGAGAACCGTAATCAATTGCGTAAATGCGGTAACTTTCATTATCTTTCACCCGCTTTCAAAGTAAGCTGAGCACAAAAATCAGCGGCATTAACAGCGGTAAGTTCGAAGGCCGCCGCCAAAGCTGCCATCGTCGGCTGCTGCAAGCCCCATTCTGTCAGATCTTTTGTACCATTGAAAAGCTCTTCCGGAACATCATCGAAAACGAGATTGCCATTATGCAGCACAATTACCCGGCGCGCATACAGTCGGGCTATATTCATGTCATGGGTAATCAGAACAATCGTAATGCCTTGCTCCTCGTTGATTGCTCGCAGATAATTCATCATCTGTTCTTTTTCCAGACTATCCTGGCCATTTGTAATTTCATCAAGAAGCAGGATACGCGGCTTAAGCGCAAGTGCAGCCGCTACGCCCAGGCGGCGCTTCTGGCCAAAGGACAAGGTTCTCGGATAAACATCAGCAAAATCGGTAAGTCCGGTTGCCGCCAAAGCTTCTTCCACCTGCTCGCGTACTTTTTCCTCAGACAACTTCTTATTGCGTGGTCCGTAAGCAACTTCGTCCCAGACCGTATCAGCAAGAATCTGCAAATCCGGATTCTGGAAAACATAGCCGACACGATCAGCCAAATCTGCCGGCTCTTTCTTCGCTATATTTTCACCGTCCACATAAACCTCACCGGAGCGCGGATGCATCAGGGCCATGAAAAGTCTGCTCAAAGTTGTTTTGCCACTGCCGTTATGTCCAAGCAAAGCTACAAATTCACCATTTTCTATTTTACAGTCGATGTCGTTGATAACAGGCTCGCCGCGCCTGTAAGCAAAGTTTACTTCTCTTGTTTCGATCACAGCGCAGCCCTCCCGTACTTTTCTTTCAACTCATTGACGGCGTCACTGGTTTTTCTCCACATGCCAAGATGGATACCGTCACGTTTCTCAAGGTTAAGCTTGACCTGCCACAGGGCCGGCAAAATTCTTCTGAGTTCTCTGTCTTCATAGGCCGCGGCGGCAGCTTCTTCAAAAGGACCCGCTGCTACAATGCTGCCATCCTGTAATACTATCATGTCAGTCACATATGGGAGCACATAATCAAGGTTATGCTCAACCACTACAACGGTCATATTATATTTTTGATGAATCTTATATAAAAGTTTATACAGCGCAACCGAGCCTTCCGGGTCCATGGCCGACACAGGCTCATCAAGCACTAATACCCGTGGATGAACAGCCAAAACTGAAGCCAGTAGCAGTCTTTGCCTTTGGCCGCCGGACAATTCATCCAGCTGATAATTCTCTCTGCCAGGCAAACCTACATCTTCCAAGGCTTTTTTCGTACGTTCCTCGACTTCGTCAGGCGGAAAGCCATGATTCAGCAGTGCAAAAGATACTTCTTCTCCGGCAGTCAAAGAAACCAGCTGGCTCTCATAATCTTCCAGCATCAGTCCGAGATGCATCGCAATATCCGAAACACGCCTGCCCTTGGTATCTTCGCCCAGCACTTCAACCGCGCCTGCGTAGCGACCGCCATAATAATAAGGAATGATGCCCGCCATAGCTTTGCACAGCGTAGTCTTGCCAGCACCGCTTGGCCCTAGCAGCACTGTAAATGACCCTTCTTTGACGCTGACGTTAATATCTTTTAATACTACTTCACCACCATTATAGGCATAGTGGAAATTTTTAAATTCAACTGCGTAGTTACTCATTTTTTACGCGCCCCCTGGATAAAGAACAGTTTTTGTGCAGGTGCGAACAAAACCTGAGTAATGAAACCGTTCAGCACTGCGACAGTTGCCACGACCGGCAACATAGCATAAATATAAACATGCATCGGCAAATTCAAAATAAGCTTTAAGATGAAGGTGAAAACCGAACCGCTGGCCATGGTAGCCAGGAACCCTGTCAGGTAAGGGCGGAAACGGAAATCGCTAAGCCCCATTTGCAGCATGGATTTAACTACCAATGCCGCTACAAAAGCACCGGTCAATTCGCTAGCTATATTACCGAGAGGAAAAGCCGACTTGGAGGAAGGCACCAGTGTCAGGCCTGCTACAAAGCCAATCCCCAGCGACTGTGAAAAGCTTGGATTCGTCAGGCTGATAGTTATGGAATACATGGCAATGGTCCAGTTCGGAGTAACACCGCCAATATTCGGACTAATGGTATGAAGGATAACGCCTATCGCCAATAAAAGTGCTGTTATAGCCACCCAGCGATGAGTGTCCTTGGCCGGCGGCAATTCAATCAATTCAACTTCTGGTTTGAAAACTTGTTCCTCTTTCATCTTTTTCCTCCTCAATCAAAATTTTTGCAATAAAAAAAGCCCCTCATCCCTGTAGGGACGAGAAACTCTCGCGGTACCACCCTGCTTGATTACCTATAGTAATCCTGCTTAATTTAGAATACAGGCCGCAGCCGATATTCCCTTCTTTGATAACGGGTGAAGTCTCCCGACGGCGTCTACCCCGGCTATGCCGGCTCAAACCATATCTCTTGGGCCCATTCAAAATGCTGCCTTGCGCCGGACTCTCACTGTCACCGGCTCGCTGAAGCCTGCTTTGCAGATCTACTCTTCCCAATCATTGAATTTATCTTATAGATTAACACAAAGTTTAACAAAAGCATGCAGCTATGTCAATAATTATTTTGCATTTATGATAAGTATTCCTTATAATTATGGTAGGTGATGAAGATGAAACAAGGATTGTTCTATAAGTTTTTAATAGCTCCTTTAATCCTCCTTCTTCTTTATATCGGAACTATACTACCGTTTATCGGCGAAGGGCTGCGTGTCCTGCTGCAATTTCTGCCGCAAGTGCTAGCTTCTGCCGTTTCTTTTTTCATGACAATTTTAACCGCTTTAACAACAGTCCTTAATAGTTTTCTTGCTTTTTTCTCACCCGCACTTGCAGAGATGTTCTCAACAGCCTGCAATGCTTTTGTGCATCTTCTCAGCAGCATCTTTAATATTTTTGCGCAACTGTTCGGCTCCGTCATTGATCTTGCGCTAAAATTAGTTGCCAGTTTCTTCAACTTGCTTGGACAGGTTTGGTCTGTTTTCTCCTCAATCGTGATTCACTTGCTTAATCTGTTTGGCTTTTTTGCAGAAGCTATACTAGCTTTTTTATTATTGATTTTCCAATTACTGCTTTATGCCCTGCAAACTCTTTTTTCTACACTATTTGCCATTATTTATAAAATTTTGAGCATAATTCCTGGCTTGCGAGATGTCATCGACTATCTGCTTAATACGCCGGCCGGCCGACTGCTCAGAGAGTTTTTCGGGCTGTTCTTCAATAAAACACATCGCCTGGAAGCAAAATACGCTTGGCAAAACTTTCTCAAAAAATTAAAAAGAAAAGGATCGTGACACTATGAAAATTTCAACGAAAGGACGCTATGCCCTTCGCTTGATGTTGGATTTAGCCGTCAATTATACCGGCGAATATATCACCATTAAAAACATTGCCAAAAGACAAGAAATCTCAGAAAAATATCTGGAACAAATCATTACCCAACTGAGCAAAGCAGGCTTTGTCAAAAGTGCCCGTGGTGCTCAAGGTGGCTATATGCTGGCTCGCACACCGGCAGAATATACTGTTGGTGAAATCCTGCGTCTCTTAGAAGGAAGTTTGGCTCCTGTCGCCTGTCTGGAAGAAAACCATGTGAATTGTGCTCGTGCCAGCGAATGTGTAACTCTTGAAATCTGGCTGCAACTGGAAAAGGCTATCAACAATGTTGTTGATAACATAACCCTTGCTGACTTGGTAAAACGCCATAACGAAAAAACTTCCTATACGTACGAAATATGATTATATCCTGTCAGGCAAAAAAAGCTTGACAGGATATTTTTTTAAAGGTACAATTTTATCAAAAGTTAATCCCTATTATAACTATATGAATTAAGGAGAATGGTACCTATGAAGTTATTATATTGTACCAGCCGATGTTGATCTTCTTCTGAAGTGCAACCTGCATAACCAAGTTTATTACAATCATCATATGAAAAGAGGAAACTATTATGTCGAAAATCGTTAAAAGCTTAACTGAATTAATTGGTAACACACCACTTTTATCACTGACCAACTATAACAAAAAACACGCCCCTAATGCGGAAATTATTGCTAAACTGGAATACTTCAACCCAGCCGGCAGCGTCAAGGATCGTATCGGCAAGGCTTTGATCGAGGATGCTGAGCAAAAAGGCTTGTTAAAACCTGGTTCCGTTATCATTGAACCGACCAGCGGCAATACTGGTATAGGTCTTGCTTCTGTAGCCGCGGCTAAAGGCTACCGCGTTATCCTGACCATGCCGGAAACAATGAGCATTGAACGTCGTAACCTGCTGAAAGCTTATGGCGCCGAGCTCGTACTTACTGAAGGTGCCAAAGGCATGAAAGGCGCAATCGCTAAAGCCGATGAGCTCGCAAAAGAAATTCCAAATGCTTTCATCCCGGGTCAATTCGTAAATCCTGCCAATCCAGCCATCCATAGAGCAACCACTGGTCCTGAAATCTGGAGAGACACTGACGGCAAGGTTGATATTTTTGTTGCAGGTGTTGGTACCGGCGGAACCGTTAGCGGCGTCGGCGAATACTTGAAATCCCAAAACCCAAATGTTAAAATTGTTGCTGTAGAGCCAGCTGACTCACCTGTTCTTTCCAAAGGTGTTGCCGGCCCGCACAGAATTCAAGGCATCGGTGCTGGTTTTGTTCCTGATACCCTGAACACTAAAGTTTATGATGAAGTTGTAACTGTCGAAATTGATAACGCTTTAAACACCGTTAAAGAATTAGCCAAGAACGAGGGCCTCTTAATAGGCATCTCCAGCGGTGCCGCAGTATATGCTGCCACTCAGGTTGCTAACCGTCCGGAAAACAAAGGTAAAGTCATTGTCGCTCTGCTGCCCGATACCGGTGAACGTTATCTCTCTTCTCCAGGCTTCATCGATTAACCATAATCGAAAGGAACTGATTTCATGACTGTATTGACTCGTGACCAAGCCTGGGAATTGCTGACTAAATATAACAAGGATCCTTTTCATCTGCGCCATGCGCTTACTGTAGAAGGTATGATGCGCTATTTCGCCCGTGAACTGGGCTATGGCGAGCAGGAAGCTTTTTGGGCCAATGTTGGTCTGCTGCACGACCTGGACTTCGAGCTTTATCCGGAACAGCACTGCATTAAAGGGCAGGAGCTGATGAGAGAAGCAGGACTGGATGAAGACATCATACGTGCTACAGCCAGTCACGGTTACGCAATCGCAGTCGATATCAAACCTGAGCACGAAATGGAAAAAATTCTTTATGCCTGTGATGAGCTTACGGGGTTAATCGGCGCCTGTGCCTTGATGCGTCCTTCCAAAAGCGTGCAAGATATGGAACTGAAGTCCGTGAAGAAAAAATATAAGGCTTTGAATTTTGCTGCTGGCTGTTCCCGTACAGTAATTGAGCGCGGAGCTGAAATGCTTGGTTGGAACTTGGACGACCTGATTAGCAAAACTATTCTGGCTATGCGGGTAGACGAAGCCGCGATTAATGACTTTTGTACAAAACTAGAACCTGCAAAGCAGGATAATTAAATATTTTGTCTAAATAGTAAATTGAAATTTTTTCATTACTATGACAAGCCGAGGTGAGAACGGTGTTTAAACATAGAGGACTACTCATAATCTTTCTTTGTTTAATCTTCGCTTCTATTCTCGGCTTTTTTATGTTTGCCAACAATACACCAAAGGCACAAAATCTTTTTACGTATAAAGATATTGCCATAACTCAGGAACAAAATATTAAAACCTTGATGTCAGCAGGTGGCAATGTTGTTATCGACAGCAATATCAAAGGACATATTTTCGTTGTGGACGGTGATTTGGTAATCAGCAACAACTCTAAAGTAAGCGGTCAGATTGTTGTCCTTGGTGGTGATATTACAATTTCACCTCTGGCAGAGCTCAAATACAAGCCTTTCGTTTTCTTGCTGCACGGGCATCCGGTTGTACCGCTTATCGTTGCCTTGCTTTTAGGCTTGGGCGCACTTTGTCTGATCCTGCTGCCTTTACTATTATGGCTTGCCGGTTATTTTTTTAAAAGATCGTCTTTTTACCAGCCTGCCAAAGATCTGCTCCTGGAATTACAAGAACGCTGGTCTTCTCTCTACATCATTCTTGGTTTTGTTCTCAGCGCAGGCATGCTTTATCTCTTTCTTAACTTAGCCTGGAAAACTTTTTTTAAAGCCAGTACTGTCCTTTTTGACGATGCTTTCATTTGGCTTGTGCGTTATTACGCTAATCCTGTGCTTGATAAATTTATGCTGTTCATCACGGATATCGGGTTCGGTAAAGGTTATGCCATTATCGTCGGTACTACCTTCGCCATGCTCGCTTACAAAAAGCGTTGGCATGATGTTTCTGCTTTAGCCATTTGCCTTGCCGGTGCCGGATTACTCAGCGTCTTTCTGAAAAACAGCTTTCAGCGCATACGTCCTGATTCCTTTTTTCTGGTGCAGGAAACCAGTTTCAGCTTTCCCAGCGGACATGCCCTGGCAACTATGTGCTTTTATGGTATGCTGGCGTTTTTCCTGATGCGGGAAGCCAAATCCTGGCCGGTACGCTTGCTGATAGCTACGCTGGCCGTTATTCTAAGTCTTATCATTGGCCTCAGCCGTATTTATCTGGGTGTCCATTATCCGACTGACGTCGTAGCCGGTTACGCAGTTGGTTTCATGTGGCTGCTCTTCTGCATTTCCTTACTTTTAAGACACCAAAAGAAAAAACAAAGTAAAGGTTAAATGTTCTTCTTCGTCAATAAAGCTAAAAAGTTTTCCTTCGGCAAGCGATAAATACGCCATTCTGCCAGATGTTTGGCCCCAATTGACTCATAAAAAGCTATACTCGGCTGATTCCAATTGAGGCACCACCAGTCCAGACGACCGCAGCCGCGTTCAATAGCAACTTCTGCCAGTTTGGCAAAAATTGCTTTGCCGTAGCCGCATCCTCGGTGCGCAGGTTCTATATACAAGTCTTCCAGAAAAATCCCACTTTGGCCCAAAAAGGTGGAAAAATTATAAAAGAAAAGAGTAAAACCAATAGGTTTACCTGCCAGCTCGCAAAAAATAACTTCCGCTTTCTGCTGGACAAATAACCAATCCTCCAAAATGTTTTCAGTAACGACAACTTTATCCAGAAGTTTTTCATACGCCGCCAAATCTCTGATAAACTTGAAAATCAAGGGAACATCTTCTCTTACCGCAAACCTAAATTGAATTTCTGCTGTCATTTCAACACATCCTTTCTCAAAATAAACTAAAAGCACTGCCATCAAGAAGAAAACTGTTTTCTTCATTGAACGACAGTGCTTTTTTAGTACGTTAACCATTGCGGCTTCCGTGCTTATTATTTTATAAATCTCTGCTGAGCATATCCATGACCATCATATTGCTGACAACACCGATACCGCCTGGAACAGGTGTGAAAGCAGAAGCTTTCGCCGCCACAGCCGCGTCAACATCACCGAGCAGTTTACCATCGACGGCATTGATACCAACGTCAACAATCACAACTCCCTCTTTGACCATATCCGGCTTTACAAAAGAAGGAATACCGACTGCTGCCACGATAATATCAGCCTGTCTGAGAATACCTGGCAGATCCTGTGTACGGGAATGGCAGATAGTGACGGTAGCATGTTCCTGCAATAGAAGCAACGCAACAGGCTTGCCCACTACGTTGCTGCGTCCGAGAACGACAACGTGTTTTCCTTTCAGTTCAATACCATAATGTGCCAGCGTAGCCATGCAGGCGCGCGGCGTACATGGAGCCCAGCGGCTGCGGCCAAGATACAATTCCCCGGCATTTAAAGGGTTTAAGCAGTCAACGTCTTTCGACGGTGCTAATAAAGCTCCGACGGCGTCGCTGTTCAAATGCTTCGGCAAAGGCATCATCGGCAATATGCCGGTAACTGCACCGTCAGCATTGAGTTCTTTTATTACTGTTTCAACTTCTTGCTGGGAAGCAGCAGCTGGCAATTCAACCGTCTTTACTCCTGCGCCAAGGCTTTCAGTCATTTTAATCAAACGGCTCTTATAAACATGTGAAGCCGGGTCATCGCCGACAGTAACGATTGCCAGCGCAACTTGTTTGCCGTTGGCTTTAGCGGCGGCTATTTTAGCAGCAATTCTTTCTCTGGCAGCATCCGCAACCGGTTTGCCAGACATCAATAATGTTTCCATCGTCTTACCTCGTTTATTAGAATAGACCGCTGATTACGCCGTCATCACTTACATCAATTTTTTCAGCTGCTGGCACCTTCGGCAAACCAGGCATCGTCATAATATCGCCTGTCAGTACAACTACGAAACCAGCACCGGCTGAGATACGTACGTTCTTAACAGTCATCGTAAATCCTTCAGGACGACCGAGCAACGCCGGATCATCAGAAAGCGAATATTGTGTTTTAGCCATACAGACCGGTAAGTTGCTGTAGCCCATCTCTTCGTATTGTTTTAAAGCAGTTTCTGCTTCTTTCGCATAGGAAACAGCAGCAGCTCCGTAGATTTCCCGGGCAATTGTGTTAATCTTTTCTTTCAATGTCAGACTGTCTGCATAGATAGGCTCAAAAGCAGCTTTGCCAGATTCAGCTAAAGCAACAACTTCTTCTGCCAATGCCACGCCGCCTTCGCCGCCTTTAGCAAAGACATCGGATAAAGCTACATTAACACCATGTGTTGCACAGTGACTGCGGATAGCTTCCAATTCTTCTTCGGTATCCTGAGCGAAGATATTGATCGCAACAACCAACGGTACATTGAACTTTTTGATATTCTCTATGTGTTTTTCCAGATTAACAAGACCTTTTTTGACTGCCTCAACATTAGGCACCGCTAGTCCTGTTTTTGGCACACCGCCGTGCATCTTAAGCGCACGAACTGTGGCAACAAGAACTACTGCATCAGGTTTCAGTCCGGCATAACGGCATTTGATGTCAAAGAACTTCTCAGCGCCAAGATCAGCACCGAAACCTGCCTCTGTGACAGTGTATTCAGCAAGCTTCATTGCTGTTTTCGTAGCCATAACGCTGTTGCAGCCATGAGCTATATTGGCAAAAGGACCGCCATGAATGATGGCCGGTACATTCTCTAAAGTCTGCACCAGATTCGGTTTAATGGCATCTCTCAAAAGAGCAGCCATTGCGCCCTGTGCTTTGATCATGCCTGCAGTGATCGGTTCACCGGCATAGCTATAGGCCACAATAATTTTGCTGAGGCGTTCTTTTAAATCTTTCAAACTGTTGGACAAGCACAAGATAGCCATTACTTCGGAAGCAACCGTGATATCGAAGCCATCCTGACGTGGCACGCCATGAGCCTTGCCGCCCAATCCTACGACTATGTTACGCAGTTCGCGGTCATTCATGTCTACTACGCGTTTCCAGACAATTCTGCGCGGATCTATGTTAAGAAGATTTCCTTGTTGGATATGATTGTCGAGCATCGCGGAAAGCAACATATGAGCAGAAGTAATCGCATGAAAATCGCCTGTGAAATGCAGGTTGATATCTTCCATTGGCACGACCTGGGAATAACCGCCGCCAGCGGCACCGCCTTTAACGCCCATGCAGGGTCCAAGTGACGGTTCACGTAAAGCAACTATGACATCTTTGCCAATCTTAGCCAAACCTTGTGCCAAGCCAACTGTTGTTGTTGATTTACCTTCGCCGGCTGGTGTTGGAGTTATAGCGGTAACCAGCACTAATTTACCAGCTTTTTTTGCCTCTAAACTACGAATAAGATCCATGGATAATTTTGCCTTATAGCGGCCATACATTTCAATGTCATTCTCTGCGATGCCAAGTTTTTTTGCCACTTCGGTGATGGGGAGCATTTTTGCCTGTTGTGCAATTTCAATATCAGTTAACATAGATATCCTCCTTAAATTCCGGGGCCAGCCCTTAAATCATAATATACGAAAAAAGCCGACAATCCGGGCTCGTTTTGCCCAGACGGTCGGCTTAATACCGGTCATACTCCATGTGGTTATCCACTTCCGTCAGTTATATGACCCCTATGGATTTGATTATACCTTGCACACTTTTCTTTGTCAACGCACAGAACTGCTGAACTTTACAAGCATACCCGAACCAAGATGTCTCGGCTGCGCTCGACATGACACTACGTAATAACCGGTAACTTCAGTCAATGGTTTAAGAAGCGACGGGCTTGCTGCACATCAGCGACCGACTGCTTGCAGGCGAGTCGTCGCGTGTGGAAGCAGCCAGAGGAACTCTTTAATCCTTGCCGATAGACTATTCTATGCTCACTGGCTCCTTGCTATTCAAACCAGACTTCCACTACGGAATCCGGCGCAAGAATTGTGCCCGGCGGTACAGATTGCTTCTTCGCGATGCCGCTGCCATAAGGTATCAATACCAATCTGCCCTGTTGAATCAGCTCAGCAACCTGTTTGAAATTCAATCCGGCAAAGTTAGGTATTTTCGCCTTGCCATCCGGCATAATCTGCATTTGCGGAAGCTTCTCTATTGCTTTGTAGTTTTCCGGCTTTTTTAACGTATCAAGAGAAGGAAGGCCAGTTGCGTTACTAGGCTGGATACCTTGTGCGGCAAGTATCTGCTGCAAGGTGTCCCTGAAGACAGGTGCTGATACCTGGGAACCGTAAAAGACGCCCTGCGGAGAATCCAACATGATCAGCATTGCATACTGGGGATTATCACTTGGTACAAAACCGACAAAGGATGCTATGTAAAGGCCAGCCGCATAACCGCCATGTTCGCTGAGTTTTTCAGCCGTACCGGTCTTACCGGCGATCCTATAACCTTGAATTCTTGCGGTCTTACCGCCGCCATCAGAAACAACCTGCTCCATCATAGAACGCATCTGTTCCGCAACATCTTCTGTAATAACTCTTCTTACGACTTGTTTTTTGCCTTCAACCAAAACTTTGCCATCAGGTCTAACAACCTTCTGCACAATATAAGGCTTAACAAGTTCACCGCCATTAGCAATTGCACAGATAGCACGCAGCATCTGCAGAGGTGACACAGCAATACCTTGTCCAATACCCATCGTAGCGATATCCGGCAGACGCATCTCATCAGGATCATAGAGAATGCCGTCCTCTTCACCTGGCAATTCGATGCCTGTCGCTGTACCGAAACCAAATTTCTTTGTGTAATCAGTCAACCGTTGGGCACCCAGTCTCATACCAAGGTCAGCCATACCGGTATTGACCGAGAATTTAATGATATCGGTAAAAGTAATTGCTCCCAAAGCGCCACTATCCCAGTTGCGAATCGTCCGGTCAGCTACATTAAAAGCACCAGCGTCATAAAACGGCGTGTCTGGTGTAACCAGATGTTCGGTCAAGCCTGCGCAGCCTACTATCGGCTTAAAAACAGAGCCAGGCTCATAAATTATCGAAATAGCCCTGTTGGTCAAAGAATCAGCAGGGAATTCGCTGAATTTGTTAGGATCAAAGGTTGGCCTGCTGGCCATACCCAGAATTTCACCTGTGTGCGGATCCATCAGGATAACAGCCGCACTTTTGGCATGTGTTTTAGCAATGGCGTCATCCAAACCTTTTTCCAGCACATACTGCATCTTGCTGTCAATCGTTAGATAAACAGTCGGCATTTGAGGCGGCGCTGCACTGTTAAAACCACTTTCGCCTATCTTGCGGCCCAGTGCGTCCAAAATCTCACTACGATGGGTTTCTGCCCCTTTGATAATAGAATCCAGTGCCCATTCTATACCGCTCAGGCCATTGTCATCGATACCGACAAAGCCAAGAACATGCGCTGCCATCGTATTCTTGGTGTAATACCTCTTGCTTTCCTCCAGAAAATGCAAGCCGGAGAACTTATTGTCTTTAATTATTTGCCTAACCGCATCAGCTTCTGCCGGTTCCATCGCTCTTTTGATCCACAGGAAACGACCGCCGCTGTTGAAATCACTATATAGTTCGTCCGCCTTGATTTTTAGCACCGGTGCCAGAAGGTCAGCCGCCAGACGACGAGGATCACGCTGCGGCTTTTGTCCACGCGGCCACATTTCCGGGTTATCGTCCATCTCCTTCGGATCAACATACAGTGACTTGCTCATGATGCTGACAGCCAATTCTTCCCCATTACGATCAAGAATACTTCCTCTGGGTGAATAAATCTTTTCATCGCCGGCTGTTTGCTGCATAGCCCGTTTAGCCAGTTCTTCACCGCTGATGATTTGCAGCCAGAATAAACGTACAACCACAGAAACGAAGGTAAACAGAATCAGACAACCGATCCAGCCTGAACGTTGTTTGCCGGCATTAATACCAAAATGTCTGCTCAACGCTGCCACCTCCTTGAGATGGCACGTTTGCCTGCAAGTTCCTGCTTGCGCTTTTCAAAAACAGCAGCTACTTCCTGCTGTGATTCTTCCTGTTTAGCTTCCTCACGGTAAACAGAGATAACGATGCCAATAGCCGCCAGATTAACAATCAAAGCTGTACCGCCATAACTTATAAAAGAAAGCGGTACACCAATAACCGGTAAAAGGCCGCACACCATCGCCATATTGGCCACGGCCTGACCTACAACGAGAAAATTAATGCCCGTAACAAGCAAAAATCCTTTTTCATTTTTAGCATTACGTGCTATCTGGTGAATGGCTGCAGCCAAAACCAGGAACAGCGCAATTAAAAGTACCGCGCCAATAAATCCCCATTCCTGACAAAAAATAGCAAAGGCAAAGTCAGTATGTGCCTCCGGCAGATAAAAGAACTTGCCGGAACCCATGCCAAATGGCTTACCTACAAGCCCGCCACTGCCAATCGACATCAGTGACTGTACGACCTGGTAGCCTGTATTACCGGCATCTTGCCAGGGGTCCAGCCAGATTCTGACGCGGGCAAAGCGATAAGGTGCAACTATTATCAATACTATGACTCCGGCCAGTACCGTGCCCAAAAGAGTCAATATTTGCAGCCGCGGCAAGCCAGCTATGACATAAAGGCCTATCATCAGAGCAAAAATTATTGCTGCCGTACCCATATCCGGTTGCACTAAAACCAGACCGGCAAAAACCGCTGCCTGAATAAAAGGCACACACATGCCCTTAGCAATTAAAGAAACGGGCTGGCCTCTTTTCAGATATTCGCCAAGCGAGCCGGCACCCAAAATAATGATCGATAACTTAACCATCTCAGAAGGCTGAATGCTCTGGCCGCCAATGTACAACCAGCGCTGTGCGCCTTTATTCGTTACACCGAAGGCATCTACGCAGACCAGCATAATGAAAAAAATCGCGTACCAGAGCTGCCTATACTGCAGTATAAATTTGTAAGGAATCACCCAGCCAATGAAGCCCATGGCAATAAGCCCGCCTGCAGCATACATAGCGTAACGATATAAATAGTAATAGCCATTGTCGAACATATCCTTAGCTTCAACAAAACTGGCACTGAAAACATTGATACAGCCAAGCGCCATCAACAAAAAAGTCAAAACAAGAATGGCATCCTTGGGATTATCCCAAATTAGAAAACGCTTGTGCATACCCTCACCCCATGTATTTTTAGAAAACTACCTCGCAGAAACAAATCGGATTGCCCAAGGCGCTGAATTTCTTTTCATATTCAGTCATAACCGCATTATCATAATCTGAGCGATGCAAATCATAGCTTACTGCAATTATTTCCAGCCCAAATTCTTTGAATTCCTCTAAGGAGAAATCAAACAAGGCCCTGTTATCAGTTTTAAAACGCAGGTGTCCGCCTTTACCCAAAAGCTTTTTATAAATAGCCAAGAACCCACGATGTGTAAGTCTTCTGGCAGCGTGTCTTGCTTTAGGCCACGGATCACTGAAATTCAAATACAATTCTTTGATTTCCCCAGGCTCAAACCACTCTTCCAGGTAAGCAGCATTACCGCAGATTATTTTGACGTTATTCCTTCCTGCTTCTTTTGCCATTTTTGCAGGATAGTAGCAGATGTCTTTTTGTGTTTCTACACCTATATAAGCCTTATCAGGATTAAGTTCTGCCATGCCATTAATAAATGCCCCCTTACCACAGCCTATTTCCAAAGCCAACGGCTTACCGGGAAACATTTCCTGCCAATGTCCCTTATGCGTTTCAATATTATCAAGAATCGCGTATTCGTCCTTCAATTCCATGATTGCATCACTTATCCATGCTTTTTTCCTAAGTCTCATTACAAACCACCTTTTAAACAGTATCGCTTTTTATGTACGACAAAAAGCCCTTACTATCTCATTATATAACAAATGCATGCAAAAAAGAATTCGAAAGAACCTGCTTCCTTGTAGTTTTTCTATCTCAGTACTATAATGTCATTAAAGGCAGGCTTTTTTAATATCAGAGCATATTCTGTCAGGAGGTTTTATGCATGGGAAGAATTACTGATTTTTTGCAAGAATGCGGAGTTTTTTACCTTGCTTCCGTCCACGGCACGGCGCCTCGTCTTCGTCCCCTAGGATTCTTCATGGAATATGAAGGTAAACTCTACTTCGGCATTGGCAATAACAAAGAAGTTTATCACCAATTACAAATTAATCCGCAGTTTGAGATTTGCTGCACAAACAAAGACAACAAATGGCTGCGTTTGCGAGGCAAAGCCATGTTTGACGAAAGTCCTGAAATCTTGGCTGCCGCTTATAAAGCAATGCCGATGTTAGAAACGATCTATGCTGACCCAAAAGGCTCCCGCTTTATTCCTTTTGCAGCGGCCAGATTATCAGCTACTATTGATGACATGAGTGGCGCGCACGAAGAAATACGTGAACTATAAGATTTGTCGACTTTTCAAAACCCAAAACTTCATAAAAAAGGCACAGCAGAATTTAGAAATTTCTGCTGTGCCTTTTAGTTTTTAATTATATTATCGGGATTATTCTTCGTCTTTGGGTCCCAGTTCGTATTTTTTCAAATAACGATACAAGGTTACGCGGCTGACATCCAACATGCCCGCAAGCTTACTGATATTGCCGCCAGCTGATTTCCAGGCAGCGATGAAAGCGTCTTTATCATATTTCCAGGATTTTTCCAAAGTGCGGTCGCCAGGCAATTTGATATTATCTGCTTCAATGATGCTGCCAGGTGTATGGAAGAAAGCCTGTTCAATAACACCTTGCAATTGTTTGATATTACCAGTCCAGCTGCAGGCAGTCAAAAGCTGTAAAGCTCTGGCCGACAAACGTTTAGGCGGCAGGCTGTGCTGCGCCGACATTTCAGCAAGAATATGGGTGGCAATGACTTCAATATCCTTGACCCTCTCACGCAGTGGCGGAACACGGATAACGGTGTTCAGGACCAATTCATACAACTCTTTGGAGAACAAGCCCTTATCAGCAAGTCTCTTCAGATTGGAATCGCAAGCTGCAATCACACGGATATTGAGCTTCTTTCTGACGCCGGTTTCTTTATTGACGATACCGTTCTTCAAGGCATCTGCCAATTTGTCGCCCATTTCAACCGGCAACTTTTCGACTTCGTCCAAGAAAAGCGTACCGCCCAGCGATAATTCCAATTTGCCAGCTGTAGGTTGGTTTTCATTGTCAGTAGAACCGAAAAATTCGGCTTCCAGCTCGGACATCGGCCCATTATAGCATTTTACTACAATCAACGGTGCTGCGGCACGCGGGCTGGCTTGATGAATACCATGTGCCAAACGTTGCTTACCTGTGCCAGGTTCACCTTGAATAAGGATATTGTTATCGCTACGCGCAATACGGGAAGCTTTATGCTGCAGAGCCAGGAATTCGCTGGTCTCGCCAACCATGCTGTACAGGCTGTAGCGTGAGCTGTAACCGGTAGCATGAGCAATAGTAGTTTTCAAATCTTCGATTGACATCGTAAGAACTAAGGCACTTTCAACATCATTGCCTGATTTAACAGGTAAAACAGTCGTAATATCTTCATATGTTCTGTCCTGAGTTATCCAGGTAATTTCACGGCGGTGCGTCGGCGAACCTTTCAAAGCCTTTTTGATAGGAATATGCTCATAATTCAGGAAAACATCTTCCATTTTTTCTTTGCCTTCCAGACGACCGGTGGCATTGTTATTGCAGTATTTGATCTTCTCATCTTTACCGACCCAGTAAACGGAAACAGGCAATTCGTTCATAGTCAGCTGATAAATATTCCAATATTCCAAAAGACGCAGATGCTGCTCAATAGAATACTTCATTGTCAATAATAAGGATAACAGCATGTCATAAGGCAGATCGCTCTGGTCAAGCGAGAAGAAAGAAATAATATAGCGTATCTTGCCGTTCACGCAAACAGGGGCGCTGCAGGCATCACCTGAATGGCTGTCTTTGATCCACATTTCCGGTCCGAACATCAGGAAAGGCACGTTATGCTCCCTGGCAACACTGATACTGGAGGTTCCAACATCCTCTTCCAAAACACGCATGCCTTGAATGTCTTCAATTACTCGTTGAAAGAAGGGCAAAGCATAATTTTTAATTACATAGCCATCTTCATCTATCAGCAGCATGCTTAAATTGTGGACATTAAAGTGCTGCTTGTTTTGTTCATATAAGCCATCCACATATCTTACAATAAACTCATGAGCCTTCTGGTGTTCAACAATTTCTTCCTTGCTCAGCTTGTTAAGCTTCGGCATGGTTTCATGGGGCAGTTTCATAGCGGCGCAGCGCTGCCAGGATTCAGCTACCCACGGGTGCACATTCGGGTCAACAATGCCTTCCTCCATGAATTTTTTATAGTAGGATGCCAGTTTTTCTTTATTTCTTCTTTCACGAATCATTCTACTTTACCCTCCTCATTTTCCATCAAAATCATTGCTGTCTATTATTCGACACATTTTTTATAATTCCTACAAATAATTTGTCAGAAATATAAATTTTGTTACATTTACTTAGATAAATTATCGGAATATGCTAAAACTCTGCGTGCACCATAGTAACGCTCACTCCAATATTTTTCCTTCAGGCTGCTAAGCATGACTCCATGCGACGATGCATTCCAGAATTTATCTTTCCCAGCATAAATGCCTACATGCGAGGCACCAGGTTCATAAGTTGTAAAGAAGACAAGGTCGCCTTCTTTCAGGTCCTTCTTCAGTACGAAAATTCCTTCCAGGCACTGTGCATCAGCCATTCTGGGTAACTTAGCCTTATGTTGGGCAAAAACATATTGCACATAACCTGAACAATCAAAAGCTTTCGGAGTCGTACCACCAAATTTATAGGGAACGCCTTTGTATTTAGCTGCTGTAGTGATGATCTCCTTGCCACTGACTCCGCGGATACCTTCCTTTTCAAAAGCAGCATTGATGACTTTTTGGTAGGTCGCATCATCAAGCAAACCGGTGACTTTCAGCTTGTACTTTTGTTGAAAATCTTTCAGTGCCTTCTCCGTATTCGCAGAAAAGCTACCGGTGATTTCCGTATTGATTCCGATAACATTCAGTTTTTGCTGCGCTACCTTTACCTTCCAGCCCTTATCACCAACCTTGAGCGGCGACGACGCTGCCAAAGCGGTCTCTGGTAATACCAGGATAAGGAGCGCAAGAGTAACAGCCATATACAGCTTCTGCTTCATCCATGGCCACCCCCTTACTCAATATCTTGTGTTGTTGTAAACGTCCCAATTCTTCATTTTTCCGAGTTCACTTGCTGCCTGCGCAATCTGTGCGAGCAGCCTGGCTTTGTCTTTCGGTAAAGTAGCCGCCAGCTGCACATAGTTGGAAACATGATTGCTGCGGAAAAGGCAATGGTCCTCCGGTGGTAATTCTACCAAAGAAATTATTTTATGTAATTCGAGCATAATGCCCTGTGGTGCAAGTGGGGAAAATTCTCCTTTTTCATACTGATCAAGCAGTTCGCTGCCCCGATAAAGCATCAAGGTAAGAGCACTCAGCATATTAGGTTTGATTTCATTGATGGCTCTTGCTGTTTCTCTCGCATGCCTGTCAGAACCTTCGGCTCCGGCCAGGCCAAGAATAACCATCAGCGAAAGTTTGATGCCAGCCTCTACAACGCGTTTACCGGCTTCGATTGCTTCCGGTCCGCTGACACCTTTGTTAACTGCTTTCAGAACAACATCGTCGCCGCTTTCCATGCCATAGTAGAGTAATTTCAAGCCTGCTTCCTGCAATTGCTTCAATTCCTCGACAGATTTACGCAAAATATCCTGCGGTGCTGCGTAAGAAGATACTCTCTGTAGCTTAGGAAATGTTTCAAAAAGAACACGTAAAATTTTCAACAGTTTTTCTGTGGAAAGCACTAATGCGTCACCGTCAGCCAAAAAAACTCTTTTAACATGATTCCTGCCATAATGGGCCGCTAAAGCAATCTGCCTGAAAATTTCCTCATCGGTGCAAGTCATGAACTGTACGTCTCTGTACATGTTGCAATAAGTGCATTTATTATGTGCGCATCCACGCGTCACACGCAAAATAAAACTGTTTGCCTCGCTGGGCGGCCTGAAAACAGGTGTATCGTACGAATCAAAAAACATTATTCATCTCCTGACTAAAATATGAGTTACCGCTAGCTTATAATATTTTACAATAAAATAAGTTTTTGGTTTTAATAAGTTACTTATAATACACTTTACTGTAACTATTATATAACATTTTTTGTAAATATTAGTTTCTGAGATTGTGAAATAATTGTAAAATAGACAAGCATTACAATTTTCTTGTTTTTGGCTAATTTTTTGCTAATTTTCGCCTTGCTTTTTCTAATAGCGTATAATACAATTTATATATTCCTTAATAGTATATGCTATTTACAAAATAAATGAGGTGAATTTCATGTTCCCCCGTAAAGCCACCTTCCAATGCGGTACGCATGTTCCGGCAGATAAAGACTTAACAAATGGACTTCCTATTATAAAGATGGAATCGCCTGAGTATGTCTATCTGCCTTTTTCTATGCATATAGGCGCACCTGCGAAGCCTGTCGTCAGTATCGGCGAAAAAGTGAAACTCGGCCAGCTTGTGGCGGCAGCACAAGGCTTTGTCAGCAGCAATATTCACGCCAGTGTCAGCGGCACCGTTGCTCGCTTTGAAAAGCGTTACCTGCCAAATGGCGCCCCCTCTGATTGTATAGTAATCAAAAATGATGGTCTTGATACTTTGACGGATAACATCGGTCACTGTCGGGAACCGCTCGATATAACACCTGAAAATATTCGCCAGCTCATGCTGGAAAAAGGCATAGTTGGTATGGGCGGTGCTGCTTTCCCGACTCATGTCAAATATGCACCACTCAAAAATGGCCAAGCCATTGACATCGTTATTATCAATGGCATTGAGTGCGAACCGTATGTTACTGCCGACCACCGTATTCTTTTGGAATATGCCGATAAAGTCGTTCGCGGTTTGAAATATTTTATGCTGGCAGCAGCTGCCCCTAAAGGAATAATTGCCATCGAGGATAATAAGCCTGACGCTATTGCACTCCTGACAAAACTTACAGCTAATGAACCTGATATATCCA
This sequence comes from uncultured Acidaminococcales bacterium, assembly GCA_964427675.1. GTDB lineage: Bacteria > Bacillota > Negativicutes > Acidaminococcales > Acidaminococcaceae > RZYP01. Next base: position 7,351 of record CAYRVN010000006.1, on the reverse strand, counting down.
TAGTGGTATGTCAGGAAAAATATCCGCAAGGCTCAGAAAAGCATTTGATTTATGCCGTAACCGGCCGCACCGTTCCTGACAAAGGATTGCCTTCAGCAGTAGGAGTAATCGTAGATAACGCCGGCACTGCTGCCCAGACTACATTAGCAATTGAAAGCAATTTGCCATGCTTTGAGCGGGTCGTTACTGTCAGTGGCGATGGCGTCAAACGACCCGGTAATTATCTGGTCAGGATAGGTTCACTTTACAGCGATGTTGTGAATAAAGCAGCCCAAGGCGTTAAGGACAATCTGTCCAAAATATTATGTGGCGGGCCGATGATGGGTTTTGCTCTTGGCTCACTTGAATATCCTGTTCTCAAAGGTACCACAGGTATTTTAGTTTTTACTCATGATTCTGCTTTAGCTTCTTTACCGTCTGAACAAAACTGTGTACGCTGCGGCAGCTGCGTCGATGTCTGCCCGATGTTTCTGGAGCCGACGGTGATTGTAAAAGCAGTCAAGCGGGAAAAGTGGTTAAACGCAGCTTCTGCCAATATCGCCTCCTGCATTGAATGCGGTTGTTGCTCTTACATTTGCCCCTCCCATATTCCTTTAGTCCAATATATAAGGATGGGTAAGCAGTTTATCATGACCGATGGCACTGGTGGACATAACCCTTTATACAAGGCATAGACGAATATTTATGATATAGGAAGCTTACACAATAATTAACATTTGCTTCTGAGAAAGGAATTTTTCTGATGGATCCGATTAAAAAGCCTGCTCCATTATTAATAATCTCGTCATCGCCGCACATCCACTGCGGTGATACAGTCAGCGCAGCCATGAGGGATGTTTTGCTGGCGTTAGCACCAACCATTCTTGCGGCTGTCTGGTTCTTCCGTTTGGAGGCTTTGACGGTGATCTTCGCCTGCTGTCTTTCCGCAATTTTCTTTGAAGCAGTTTGTCAGAAACTAATGGGTCGCACAATTACAGTTACTGACGGCAGCGCACTGTTAACCGGTTTACTGCTGGCTTTATGTCTGCCGCCCGGTTTTTCACCCATACTTGCCATTTTCGGTACCTTTTGTGCTATCGTTATCGGCAAGCAGGTTTTTGGCGGTTTAGGCAGCAATATTTTTAATCCGGCTCATATCGGACGCGCCATACTGCTCGCTTCCATGCCGCAGCAGATGACAACCTGGCTGCCTCCTGCTCCTTCTTTTATCGATAATATTACCAATGCTTTTGGTTCTATAAACTCGGTAACATCAGCAACAAAAGCCGCTTACGCTCTTAACACAGCTGCCAGTGCAACGACTTCCGCCACTAAAGCCGGTGTCGACGCTGTCAGTTCAGCAACCCCGCTAGCCATGCTGCGCATGTCCGAAACCCTGTGGCAAAAAGGTCAGGATGCCACGGCTTCTCTTCCTAATCTTGCAAGCATGTTCGTCGGCAATATTCCTGGTTCGCTTGGCGAAACCAGCGTACCCCTGATTATCCTGGGTGGCCTTTTCCTGATCTGGCGCGGGCGCATTGACTGGCGTATTCCTTTCTATTATATTCTGACGGTTTTTATTATTACCGGTGTTTACGGCTATTTTCGCGGCTATATTCCGCTTTTCCCTCTTTACCATTTATTAGGCGGCGGTTTGATGATTGGTGCGTTTTTCATGGCCACCGACTGGGTAACCAGTCCTTTGACCAAGCGCGGACGCATTATCTTTGCTGTTGGTCTCGGCATTATTACAGCACTTATCCGTTTACGCGGCGGTTATGTTGAAGGTGTCTGCTATTCAATTTTGATTATGAATATGCTCACGCCTCTGATTGACCGTTATGTCCACAATATTCCTTTTGGCGGGGGGATGAAAAAAAATGAATAAAAACTTTCTTCGTTTAACCTTCATCCTTTTTGTGATTTGTGCAATCAGCACAGCTTTGGTTGTCGCCGCTTATGATTATACTAATGGCATTATCGCAGACCGCGCAGCTGCTAAAGTTGCGGAAGGCTATAAACAAGTACTGCCGCAAGCCGGCAAGCTTGAAAAACTGCCAGTACCTGCCAGTTCACCAATCAAAGAAATATATCGTTCAACTAAAGACTCTAAGACTAACGGCTTTGTCTACACCGTTGCCCCCAAAGGCTATGCTGGTGAAATCACCGTCATGGTAGGCATCGAAAATCCTTCTCTGAAAATTACCGGCGTGAAAATCCTCAGTCAGCAGGAAACCCCAGGTCTAGGTTCTAAATGTACAGAACCAGCTTTTCTTGATCAATTCTTGGCCAAAGATCTCCATAATGCTTTGAGTGTCAGCAAAAACGTAAAAAACCCTTCCGAAATTCAAGCTATAACTTCCTCAACTATTACTTCAAAGGCTGTAGTCAGCGGCATCAATCTGGCCAGCAAGCACCTGCGCGAAAATAATCTGGATAAATAAATGCAACAAACATTTAGCCTGCCTTCGAAAGGAGTTTTACCATGTTTTCCGAATTTCAAAAAGGAATCTTAAAAGAAAATCCGTTATTCGTTCAAGTACTTGGTGTTTGTCCTGCGTTGGCAACAACTACTTCGCTTACTAACGCTTTAGGCATGGGTGCTGCCTTTTCATTGGTCTTGATTTTTTCCAATCTGTTGATTTCTGCTTTGAAATCTCTCATACCGGACCAAATACGCATACCTTGCTACATAGTCGTCATAGCCTCTTTGGTAACGGTTACAGAAATGTTGATGAATGCATTGGTTCCCGATATTTACGCAGCGCTTGGTATCTTTATTCCCTTAATCGTTGTTAACTGCATTATTCTCGGCCGCGCTGAAGCTTTTGCCAGCAAAAACGGGTTGTGGCTTTCTTTGCAGGATGCTGTCGGCATGGGTCTGGGCTATACCTTGGCTCTCTCTTTCGTAGGTTCTGTCCGCGAAATCCTGGGGGCCGGAACGCTGTTGGGTTTTCCTGTTCTCAGCGCCTCCTATCAGCCAATTCTGCTGATGTTGATGCCGCCTGGTGCTTTCATTACGATGGGTTTTCTCTTCGCTGGCGTCAATTATCTGAAACAAAGAAAAGAGGTGCGCCATGGATAGTACATTCGGTATTGTTTTCAGTGCGCTCTTTGTTTCCAACATAGTTCTCTCCCAGTTCTTAGGCCTCTGTTCTTTTCTTGGCGTTTCCAAAAACTTAGGCAACGCTCTCGGCATGAGTGCCGCGGTAGCCTTCGTCATGATACTGGCCTCCACCATTTCCTGGTTCCTTTATGAATTATTTTTAGTCCCTTATAATCTTGGATACTTAAAAATCATCGTCTTCATTTTGGCAATCGCAGCCCTGGTACAACTTTTGGAAATGTTCATGAAAAAGGAAATGCCTGCTCTGCACAAAGCAATGGGGGTCTTTTTACCGCTTATTACCACAAACTGTGCCATACTTGGCATTGCGCTCATCAATGTACAGAAGGAATATACTTTATTCAATGCCACCGTCAACGCCATCAGCACAGCTGCTGGCTATACAATCGCTCTTGTAATATTCTCCTGCATCCGTGAAAGACTCGAAGAAGCAGAACTTCCCGCTTGCATGGAAAACTTGCCAATTGCTTTGATTACCGCCAGCTGTATGGCCATTTCTCTGATGGGTCTTGCTGGTATGCACTGATTAACTTTAGGAGTTGAAAATCATGTTGGAAGCCGTTACATTAGTTGCCGTTCTCGGCGCACTCTTTGGTTTAATTCTAGCGTTTGCAGACAAAAAATTCGCGGTAGACGTTGACCCACGCATCGACATCGTGGCAGGACTCTTGCCAGGTGCGAATTGTGGTGCCTGCGGCTATCCTGGCTGTCACGGCTTGGCGGAAGCAATCGTTGCCGGGGAAACAGGAATCGGCCCTTGCGTAGGCTGCACAACTGAAGGAAAGCAAAAAATTGCCGAAGCGCTGGGGCTAACAAAGGAAATGCCATTAAGCAAAGATTTGCGTAAAGTTGGTCGTCTTGCCTGTAACGGCTGCGAGGTCAATGCTCCCAAAACCTATGAGTACAAAGGCGTCGCAGATTGTCATCTGGCTGCCAAAACTCAAGGCAGTCCAGGCAAATGCAACTTTGGTTGTCTTGGTTTCGGCTCCTGCGTCAGGAGCTGTCCCTTCCATGCAATTACCATGGGCAGCAGCGGTTTGCCAGTTTTTGACTACGCTAAATGTACCGGCTGTGGGGTCTGTGTTGCCCAATGCCCTCAAAAGGTTCTTTATCTGAGCGATGCCAATGTTAAAATACATGTTAAATGCAATAACCGTGCCAAAGGCAAGGCAGCCATGACCAACTGCAGTGTCTCTTGTATCAGCTGCGGCCTATGCGCAAAAAACTGTCCGACAAAGGCTATCACCATGCAGGAAGATGAAAACGGTAGCCTGCCTGTCATTGACCGGGAGAAGTGCATTGAATGCGGCCTTTGCATCAAAAGCTGCCCTCGTCACTGCATTCATTACATCGAACCGATTAAGAGCGAAATCGAAACAATGGCTGAGGAAAAACCTTTAAATCCTGGTTGCGCAAATTGTGCTTCCCGAGAAAATTGCGGTATGCATCTATGAAAAAAGTTTTAGTTCTGTTGCTCATATTAAGCAGCCTGCTCAATGCAGGCTGCTTTTCACAACCAAAAACTTATAAAGACACTCGCTTCAGCATGGACACAACCATCAGCATAGAAGCAACCGGTAAGAATACTGAGCAAGTAAAAACTGCTGTTGATAATGCTTTCAGCGTTTTTCAGGAAATAGCAGATGAAACGGATCGTTATAAAGACAGCTCCCCCAAAGGACTCTTTCAGCTGAACGCACATGCCGGCCAGGGCCCTTTCACTGTTGGCCCCCACTTATTGCTCCTGGCTGATATGGCTCATAAACAAACCTTCAGTGAATTCGATGTCACTCTGGCTCCTTTGATAGACGTCTGGCGAAAACACAGCGCTGATAAAACTTTGCCGGAACGTTCCAAAATTGATGCGGCTCTTGCCTTGACAGGCAAAGACAAGTTCACCGTTGCAACAGAAAAACAGACCATTACTTTGTCGCCCGGCGCTGCTCTGGATTTTGGAGCTATCGCCAAAGGTTATGCAGTTGATGTTGCGGCTGAAGTACTCGCAAAAGATAAAAATATTTCTTCAGCCTTGGTCAACGCCGGCGGCAACATCAAAACCGTCGGCAATAAAGCTGACGGTAAACCATGGCGCATTGCTTTGCAGGATCCTCGCCGCAGCGATGCCTATCTGGGCATCATCAACCTGAAGGCTGACGAAGCAGTTGCTACCTCAGGCGATTATCAGCGTTACTACGAAGTCGATGGCATGCGTTATCACCACATTCTTGATCCACATACCGGTATGCCATCGCGCAACGCTATTTCAGTAACTATCGTTGCTGCTTCTGCCTTTATGACGGACTATTATTCAACTTTACTTTTTGTTCTTCCCCATGAAAAGGTTTTGGAAGTATTAGCCGCCCATCCCGAAATAGCTGCCATCATCGTGAAGGCTGATCAGGAAATCTATGTTTCACCTTCCCTAAAGTCACGTCTGGAGCTTACACCTGCCGGAGGTAATTAAAAATGCGCAAAAACGATTACTTGCTCATTCTTTTAATAATACTGTTAGCGGCTGGTCTGCATTTTTTTCTTAAGACCAGCGAAGCAGACGATGACCTGGCTTTTGAAATACGCCACGGTGATAGCGTCATTCAGACAGTTAGGCGTTCCGCGCTCACGACCACCGGTGAATTCTCCATAGCGACTCATGACGGCAATGTTCTGATTGAAATTGATCCCGTGAAAGGCGCCCATATCATAGAATCGCCATGTCCTGATCAACTTTGCGTGCATCAAGGTTATATCAACAAAAACGGACAAACCATCTTATGTCTGCCGGGAAAAGTTATGGTCACGGCAATTGCTGACAAAAAGGACGGTGAGCCAGATGCAGTCCTGCG
>CAYRVN010000006.1:0-1302 GCA_964427675.1 uncultured Acidaminococcales bacterium | reverse complement strand
TGTGCCCATAACTGCGGCCAGCTGATAGTTGCCATGCTATTGATGCAGACAACAGTGATTGTTAGTTATTTGCCGCTACTCTTAATAATCGCCATACCTACAGGTCTGAGCACCGGTTTACTCGCCAAATATGCCTTGCCAGCCATACGGCAGCGTTTTTAAACACCCCATAAATTCAAAAGACTCATCCCACTAAAACAACGTGGGATGAGTCTTTTTATGTTAAAACCTATAATCATCTCAGAAGAAGTACATGTAAACGGGAATGACGAAAAGACACATCAGCGTGGTCAGACTAACGATAACTGCGGCATATTTAGCATCAGCCCCATATAGACTAGCCAATATCGGCACCTGCGCCATAACCGGCAGTGCCGAGAGAACAACAAAAACCTGACGCATCATATATGGTATTTCAATAAAATGCGCTACTAAAATTACGAGCAGCGGCGATACCAAAAAGCGTCCGCATAGCAGCCAGTTGATATCTTTGCCAAATTTTAGCTCTGATAACTTGACCGTACTCAAGGTATAACCAATAAACAGCATTGATAAAGGTGTAACCATCGAGCCAAGATATTTGAAACTGTTCATCAGAAAAGTCGGCAAAGTCACTCCCAGCAAGACAAAAATTACGGCAAGAATAAAGCTAATGAGCGGCGGTGAAAAGACAAGTCTGACGGTATTCCAGCTTAGAAGTGGTGATGGATCGCTGCTGCAGCTCTTATTGATACTATAGTTACCCAAAGTCCAGAACAAACTGGCATTGGCAAGAAAATATATAAGTACATAAGGAATAGATTTGTCACCAAAAAGAGCAAGACATACGGGAACACCAATAAAAATTGCTGAAGATGAAAAGAACCCTGCCTGAAAAACACCACTGCGAGCCTGCTCTATCCCAGCAAATCTGGCTATGAAATTACCAATAATAAAACTTATGAGCATCGAAACATAAGGGACGGCGAGACCACCAGCCAAACTGTAGAAATCTTCCTTGGTAAAATTATTCAGGAAGTTCCAGATCATATAGGTTGGCAAGGCAAGCCTATTCACGAGAGCCGGCATAAGTGGGGCCGTTTCTTTGGTTATCCATTGCTTTTTGGCGAAGAAAAAACCGCAGGCTACCATAATTACGATAACCAGCAGGCTGATGATAGTTTGCAAAAATTCCACTGTAGCAGGCCTCCAAACCTTCATAAAAAACATTTAATTAAATCATTCGCCGATTTTAGCACAAAACCTTCTTTGGTTCATATAAAAAATATCCTCTTGCCAATTTGTTGGCAAGAGGATAAATGC
>CAYRVN010000005.1:0-38268 GCA_964427675.1 uncultured Acidaminococcales bacterium | reverse complement strand
AATCTTAAGCATTCAAAAGGATTACCATCATACAGCCAACTATCCATACAGCTTATTCCATAAATTAAACCTTTAGGATATACACCAAAATCAGCCTCGCGCAGTTTGAATTCCAACGAGTTTAAAGCAGCCTCTAATAATTCCTTATCTATACCTTTTATGGTAACATCCTGCAAAGTTTTATAGGTTACGCTAATAAATTTATCGCGTAAATCAGGTTCGGATCCCGCAACTTTAACCGAAAAAATAGGTTGTAAATAACTTCCAGCGTAAGATCCTGAAATATCTGAGCCAATGCCAGCTTCCATAAGGGCTAATTTAAGCGGAGCAGAATTTGACTCCAGAAGTACTGATTCTAATAAGCGCAGAGCCGTTCCTGTCTTTATGTCCGTAGCTCTTCCTACAACAACGTGCAGCTCATGGTAAGTCTTGCCTTTTACATCTTCAGTTTCCCCAATAGCATACGTGGCTTCTACGTCTTTTGTTCGTGAAAATGGTTTTTGAATAGCTATAGCAGAATCTACTTTTCCACTTTTAGGGAAATTATTCAGATACTCACTATCAAGAAAATTCAGCGTTTTAAGTATATCAAGATCTCCATAAAGATAAATATATGCATTTTCCGGGCTATAATATGTTTTATGGAAATTTAAAAACTCTTTTTGTGTAAGATCTGGTATTGAATCAGGGTGGCCGCCTGACTCAAAACGATAGGCAGTATCTGGAAATAGTGAACGCATTGATTCATAATCCAAAACTGCATCTGCAGACGAAAATACTCCTTTCATTTCATTGTAAACAACACCATTATATTTTAATGGTTCGTTCTTATCCTTAATGGAGTAATGCCAGCCTTCTTGCAAAAGTGTATATTCATTCTCGTAGATTAACGGATAAAATACCGCGTCAAGATATACATCCATCAGATTTTGGAAATCTTTATTGTTGCGACTGGCAACTGGATACATTGTCTTATCTGGATAAGTCATAGCATTTAAAAATGTATTCATTGAACCTTTAACCAATTCAACAAAAGGTTCTTTCAATCTATATTTACGCGAGCCACACAACACAGAATGCTCAAGGATGTGTGCCACACCTGAATCATCATAGGGGGGCGTTCTGAAACTTATTGAGAAAACCTTGTTGTCGTCATTATTACCTACGTATAAAACTTTTGCACCACTTTGAACATGTTCCAATAAAGATGCATCTGATTTTAATTCTTCAATAAACGTTGTCTCCTTAACTATGAATCCAGAATATATAGCATCAATGTCTAACTTCATGTTTGCCTCCCCGAAATTTATTTCAAAGCATTATAAATATCATTACTTTCTTGCTATATTTTACCACAATTACTTTGTTTTATCCCATTAATTAGTCAAATAACAACACCAACCATTTATTGCAAAACTATTGATTAATCTTTGATAATAATTTAAAATATCATCAGAGCATCTTAATGATATTTTTTTGACGTAAAAATGACATCATTGAAGGGAGCGAGCAAATGGAATTATCACGTTTTACGTTAAGAGTCCATCCCGTCATTCTTAAAAAGCTCAAAATTATAGCGGATAACAATGGACGTTCGGTCAATAAAGAAATCGAACAAATTCTAAAATGGATTGTTGATGATTATGAAAATAAGTGTGGCAAAATAAAGATTGATGACTAAAGAAGGCTTGCATCAAAATGATGCAAGCCTTCTTTCTTTTTACAGTTAATCGAAATATTTAACACCGGAAATAAATATTTTTTGATCTTTATTTCCATGGATATTCTTCATCAAACCAGGAACATAGCGTTCAGAATGACCCATTTTACCAAAAACACGACCATCAGGACTTGTAATGCCTTCAATTGCATACAGAGAACCGTTTGGATTGTGAGGCATTTTCATTGTTGGATTGCCATCTTTATCCACATATTGGGTAGCAACTTGTCCGTTTGCAAATAAGCGTTTTATTTCAGTTTCAGGAGCATAAAAACGACCCTCTCCATGGGAAACTGCAACTGAATGAATGTCACCAGGCTCAACAAAATTTAGCCATGGTGATTTATTTGATACAATTTTCGTTTCCACGATTTGCGAAACATGTCGGCCAATTTTATTAAATGTGAGAGTTGGAGACTCCTCTTTCATATCAACTATTTCACCATAAGGTACCAATCCAAGTTTGATAAGAGCTTGGAATCCGTTGCAAATGCCGAGCATCAGGCCATCACGTTCCTGCAACAAAGAATTAACCGCTTCCTGAATTTTTTTGTTACGGAACATAGTTGCTATAAATTTACCAGAACCATCTGGTTCATCACCGGCACTAAAGCCACCAGGCAACATCAAAATCTGTGAATTGTTAATCATTTTAACCATAGCATCGATGGAATCATTGATTGCAGCTGCTGTTAGATTCCTTACTATAAATATGTCAGCAATAGCGCCGGCAGCCTCGAATGCTGCAGCTGTATCGTATTCACAATTGATACCAGGAAAGACAGGGATGAACACGCGAGGCTTAGCAATAGAGTAAGGAGCTGTTAACGGTAATGACTCTTTATAGAAAGGTTGCTTGATCTCAGGAATATCGACACCAATATCTACGATGCGAGGGAAAATTGTTTCCAAAGGTTTCAAATAAGATAAGGTAATATCAGCCAAAGAAATTTCTGTGTCGTTCAACGAAATAAGTTTCGAATTTGTCAAATGACCAAGATTGATATATTCTACATCGGCAAATAAGTCTTCGGGAGAAAGTCCTTCGGACAGTTCCACTACAAAACCTCCTGGCTGTAATGTGAATAAACTATCAGTATCATTGAATGGTTTTATAAATTCAAAACCAAGTTCATTACCCAAGCACATTACCGATACCGCAGCAGCAATACCGCCTTCTTTTATTACGCCAACTGAAGCAACTTTATTTGATGTGATTGCTCTATGAAGTACTCTGAGATTTTTACGCAAAATTTCAAAATCAATAACTTCATGTTCATCACGTGGCGGAGCAATAAAAATAACATTATTGCCAGCCGCCTTAAATTCTGTCGAAACCGCCTTTTCACCATCAATAACTGAAACAGCAAAGGATACCAAAGTCGGCGGTACTGTTTTGTCCATAAAGGTACCTGACATGCTGTCTTTGCCGCCTATAGCAGCAATTCCCAGCGCGTCTTGCACCATAAAAGCTCCTAAGAGCGCACTAAATGGCTGTCCCCAGTTCTCTGGGTTGTTCAGTTTAGGAAAATATTCTTGTAATGTCAGATGTATTTTATCAGGATCTGCGCCTAAAGCAACAGCACGACAAATTGATTCAACCACTGCATACATTGCTCCATGGAATGGACTCCAGCAAGCAACCTCTGGATTATAGCCACAAGCCATAACTGATGCAGCTGTGGTTATACCATTTTGTACAGGAATACGTGCAACCATACCTTCAGTTGGTGTTAATTGATTTTTGCCGCCAAAAGGCATTAAAACAGTGCCTCTGCCAATAGTACTGTCGAATCTCTCTGATAGGCCTTTTTGACTGCAAACATTTAGCCTGGATAAATTTTCCAGCCATGATTGTCTTAAGTTACCTTCAACAACGCAAGACGGTACTTTATTAAAAATACTAGTTTCGGTTACTTCTTGCACGCAAACATCAGTTGTTTGTGCAACACCATTAGTATTAAGAAAAGCTCTTGAAAGGTCAACAATTCTTTCACCACGCCAATACATAACAAGACGCGGGTTGGAAGAAACTTCTGCTACGACCGTAGCTTCCAGATTTTCTCTGTCCGCATAAGAACTGAATACGTCCCAGTCCTTTGCTTCAATAACTAGTGCCATGCGCTCCTGAGACTCAGATATTGCCAGTTCTGTGCCGTCGAGGCCTTCGTATTTCTTAGGCACTTTGTCGAGGTTAATTACCAAACCATCAGTAAGTTCACCACAAGCAACAGAAACTCCGCCGGCACCAAAGTCATTGCAGCGTTTTATCATTCTGGCAACTTCTGGCTTGCGGAAGAGGCGTTGAATTTTTCTTTCTGTAGGTGGATTACCTTTTTGAACTTCAGCGCCACAGGAAAGCAAAGATTCCAGTGTATGTTCTTTCGAAGAACCAGTTGCACCACCACAACCATCGCGCCCAGTACGTCCACCCAATAAAATAATTAAATCTCCTTCACCAGGTGTTTCTCTGCGTACATTTTTACGAGGAACAGCACCAATAACAGCTCCTAATTCCATACGTTTAGCCACAAAATCGTCATGATAATATTCTTGCACATGACCAGTAGCCAGACCAATCTGGTTGCCATAGGAGCTATAACCGCTGGCAGCACCAATTGTAATTTTGCGCTGTGGTAATTTACCAGGCAAAGTCTCTTCAATTGGTGTGCGTGGATCTGCCGCACCTGATACACGCATTGCCTGGTAAACGTAAGCTCTTCCAGACAAAGGATCGCGAATAGCACCGCCGAGGCAGGTAGCTGCTCCGCCAAATGGCTCTATTTCTGTTGGATGATTATGTGTTTCGTTTTTAAACATAACCAGCCACTCTTCATCTTTTCCATCAACTTCAACCGGTACAATAATGCTGCAGGCATTTATTTCATCGGAAACATCCAGATCTTCAAGTTTTCCCTCGCTACGAAGTTTTTTCATGCCAGCAACAGCAATATCCATCAAAGTAACAGGGCGCTCTGTTTTACTGCCATAAATTTTATCCCTGACTTCCATATAACGGTCATATGAAGTCTGAATCGGTTGATTATAAACTCCAGGTGCAATTTCAACGTCCCCAATTTCTGTCATAAATGTAGTATGGCGACAATGATCAGACCAATATGTATCAAGAACCTTTATTTCAGTAATTGTTGGCGGACGATTCTCTTCCTGAAAATATTTTTGGCAAAATAACAAATCTTCCAAACCCATAGCTAGACCGCTATCAATTCGGAACGTCTCCATTTCAGCAGGGGAAAAAGTATTAAAAGATCCCAGCACTGCAACTCTGGCCGGTTCTTCGCATACAGTTTGCAATGTTGTTGGTTTCTCCCAGGCAGCCTCTCTTGCTTCAATTGGGTTAATACAATATTTTTTTATACGTTCCATATCAACGTCTGATAATTTGCCATCAAAAATATATACTTTAGCATTAGAAACCGTAGGCTTATCTTTTTGTGTTATGAGTTGCACGCATTGTTCCGCAAAATCTTCCCTTTGATCATACTGCCCTGGAAGTAATTCAACGACAAAAGATTTGTCATCTTTGTCTAAAACAAGGTCTTCTTCAAACAACATATCGACTGGCGGTTCAGAAAAAACATGGCGGCTTGCCTCTGAAAATTCTTCATCAGTAAGACCCAGCACATCATAACGATTAAGAACGCGTATGCTATTAATGTTGGTAAGACCAAGATTTTGTTTTAAATCCGCTAGCAATTCCTGGGCTTCTATAGCAAATTCCGGCCTCTTTTCCACAAATATCCTCTTAATATTGTTGCTCATATTCATCCTCCAAATTAATAATACTCATTTATATAATTAGTGCACTTTGGTAAAATATCTGTCATCAAACGTTCTGCCTCGCTGGAATGAACTGCAACAAGACCCTCTGCAACTAATTCTGAAAGGCTAAACTGTCCAAAATAAAGCTGCGTAAATGAACCTATATCCATTTCGATATCAGGCAAGTTAAAGGTATCCTCTAATTTTATAGAATTATTTCTAATATCAACCTGCAACAACACATTATTTGATTTAACAAGATTATCAGTGAGCAAAATAGAAAAACTTCCCTCACTATCTTCGCTATTTAAAGGCAACAATTCCAATGCCTTTCTTACATCAATTATTCTAGCCATCATAAAAGGAAATGAACTTCCACAATATGATTGGTCAGAAAAATGTAAAAAAGTAAGATCATCGGCTTCTGCCAACCATTCAAGTTTATCACATTGTGCTATATGTTGTCTTGCATATCTTAAAAAACAATTTTTAACCTCAGCATCATTATAGGTAATTTCAACAATTTTAAATACTTTATTTAATCTTTGGTATAACATATATCCTACTGGTGTATTGCCTCTATATGCAACCACGGTTTCGCCATTCTCATGGCAAAAAACATCAAAGAAATTTGACCATTCACGATCAGACCTTATAACATATCCATTATATTTATGCATAAAATTTCTATACAAACTGTTAAATTCGGTGAAATCATTTGTGTTTTCAACTCTCATAAGTTCAATACTATCATCAGCCTCACCAAATGATAAGGCACGCAATGGCAAGTCATAGCGACGTTTGAAATAAACAAAGGAGAATTGGTATGGTAAATAAACGCCCGCATGTTCAGGCATTAAAATTACAACAAATTTACCCTGAGCTTTTAAAATAGCAAAAGCCATTTCAAACAAATCTTTTGTAACGCGTTTTCCTCTTGCAGCTGGATCAGTTGCCACTCCAACAAGATATGAAGTAGGTACATCAATTCCTCGCAGTTTTAATGTATATGGATTACAGTGAACCATTGTGGCAAGGACTCCCTGTTTATGAAAACCGCCAAGCACAGCATTTTGTTTTAAACAATACTTACCAAAATACCATTTGAAAAAAAATGAATCTTTTTTCTCAAAGCAGTAATCCCACAAGGACTCAACTTTTTTAATATTTTTTTCATTAATTAAATGAAATTCCATATTACTCTCCATTAATCACAAATGACTACTGAATATTTTTTCACCATAAATTCTGGATGATAAGATTCTTTTGCTTTGCGCAAACCTTCTAATCCCATGTCTTCTTCTCTGTTAATGTATATCACATCGTTCCATACTTTAGAGCAAAAATCTTGATTTATAACAGTGTAAAGACCCCTTATTTCAGGATTTGCTTTTTCAAAATGAATCACAGCCATATCCTTATTATACTTTTCACCAATTGAAAAAGCTTGAACCACTCCATCAATACGTATCAATGCTCCTCGGATATTCAACACTTCATAATTAATTAAGGCCTCTTCCAAAGCACAAAGTTCACACCTTAATCCCTCTGCGTTCTGTCCTTTCATTTCACACCATAAATCAGCAAAAGCAATACAATCGGCAATATCATTTTTAGAAATCACGGAAAAAGCATAATCTGGATTCTCTTTTCTGAAAGCATTCGCATGATTTTTTTTAGCATGATATTTCCGCCCTGCTAGATTTGCTAAGTTATCTCTAAGATAAACATAATCCCAGTTATCTCTGTCATCAATAAATTGTGTCGTATCAGGTAAACAAGACTTCAGCAACGGCATTGTTTCCTCATAAATACCGCGCATTTCAAATGGTTTCCCAGCAAAGGCTTCTTTTAATTCTTCTATAACAGCTGGTAAATCTTCGATAGCGCCTCCAAAAGGTTGCAGCACAAATGTTATATTATCACGAGTCACCTTAATGATAAGAAAATCATGCGATATTGCCCAGCGAATTCTATAACATCTCCGCCAAACAAACAAATTGGTAAAAGTACATTCAGATCCTTGATAATATTGCGAGGCAAAATATTTCTCAATAATATCCTTATCGCCTAATTCAATGTCTTTAAAGTTTAAAATATGAAATCACTCCCTAATATTAGCCTTACGTCTATCATTATAGCAAAAATTGTAAATAAAAGACATATAACACAAAAAAACCAGCTACATATGTAGCTGGTTTAGAAAACTTATTATTGCTCTTTTAATTTGTTAAAGCAATCGCGGCAGTATACCGGTCTGTCCATAGATGGACGGAAAGGCACTTCTGTTTGACAACCGCATTCTGCACAAGTTGCAGAATACATTTGACGCGGTGCACGTTCACCACTGCCCATACGTTGTTTGCGTGCCTGACGGCAGGTAGGGCAACGACCAGGTTCATTTGTGAATCCTTTTTCTTCATAGAATTCTTGTTCAGATGCTGAGAAAATGAATTCGGCGCCACATTCGCGGCAAGTTAAAGTTTTGTCTTCCTTCATTACTATCACTCCTTCTTATCCATACCCCATGCGGACTCATAGATCAGTTCCGAAGCTTCCCCAAGAAGTTGGGAAGAAGTGTGGAATCCTATCGAACCTGGTGAGATATCAACTATTAGTAGTATATATTATTGGAAGATAAAAGTCAACACTGAATGCACACTATTTTTATATCTAAAAGTATTTGTAGAAAATTGCATTGAATTGTTTTTATTTTAGAAAATTTGTATCATTTATATTTTTTATCCAGCTACGGTTTTCCAACTGCAAAATACAACTAATCCCTGCATTATCAATGCTGATTTTCCACATTTCATTTAAATCAAGATTCATTACAGCGCATAATATTGTGCGAACAGTACCACCATGAGAAACAATGAAGATATCACTTTCATCATCGTATTTTTGAACTATTTCCTTAAAAGCTTCCCAAGCACGATTTTGTACTTCGCGGAAGCTTTCTCCGCCGCTTATTTTAACTTCAGCAGGTTTTTTAAAGAATGCTTCAATATCTTTAGGCCATTTCGTTTTTATTTCCTCATAGGTCAAGCCTTCCCATTCACCAAAACTAATCTCTTTCAATGCCGACAATCTAATTATCTCAGAATTATGAGCCTCTGCCGTTGGTTTTGCGGTTTCAACAGTACGAACCAGGTCGCTGGTATATATTTTTTGTAAATTATGATTCGTAAAATAATTAACTAATTTTTGAGCCTGCACGTAGCCTTGAGCATTCAAATGGTTGTCAATATGACCTTGAAAAGTATAAGTACTGTTAGCATCTGTTTGTCCATGTCTTGTTAAAAAAATTCTTTTCATCTTGTTAAACTCCAACTAATTATTTTTTGGAAAGCGAGAACTCTTCCAGCTCGGTGTGCACACCTGCCTGTGCAAATGTTTCCATTTCTTTATATGCCTTTATACCAGCATCAAACAAAGTAAAAGCTAATGCAGTCCCCTCTCCTTGACCCTGAGCAATCTGCAAACGCAATACGGCTGATAATCCCAACTCTTTAATCAAATCTTCCTGGCCTTCTTCGGTAGTTATATTGGTTGCAATACAATACGCCAAAGATACCGGAGATATTTTTGAAGCTATATAGGCCGCAACAACAGATGCTAATCCATCAAGCATCACGGGAATACGCAAATAAGCAGACATTAAAATAGCGCCTACGGCCGCTGCAATCCTTACATCATCAAAACACTGCAAAATATAATAAGGATCTTCATCCTTTATTTTCTTCCATTCAGCAGGCAATATGTAACGTCCCGGAATCGCAACAGAAAATAATTGATAGCCGTTACATTTAATATTATTTTCTGTAGTCTCTAATCCAGTCAACAGTGCATCAATTATGCTCTCAGGTGTAAG
Organism: uncultured Acidaminococcales bacterium; assembly: GCA_964427675.1. Lineage (GTDB taxonomy): Bacteria > Bacillota > Negativicutes > Acidaminococcales > Acidaminococcaceae > RZYP01. Next base: position 28,891 of record CAYRVN010000005.1, on the reverse strand, counting down.
AGTAGATTTCTCACAGACTAATTCTGTAACAAGCACTTCACTTTTAGCCTTTTCTGCTAAATAGTTCAGTGGTTCCCTCCCAGCATAAATCTTCTCTACAAAAAGTTTGTCTTGTTCAGAAGCCCAGATACTAATAACTTTACGTGGATATTCTAGTTCAACTGCATTGGTAACTCCTGTAGCGCCAATATAGAGGCAAACCATATCTTCAAGTTTTGCCAAAGATCTTTTGGGTTTAATCAAATTGTCAAAATGAAATCTTGCCTCCTGCATCGCAGTCATATCTAAAGGCCTTATGTTTGAAACCAATTCTAAAATATCAATCATTTAATAACCACCTAATCTAATAAATATAATAAGCAACAGAAATATTACGTTGCCTGTTTCGGTTAATGCTCCATAAGTATCACCTGTAAGACCACCCAACAGTTTCACAAAGTACTTAGCTATCAGCAATAAAATTCCAAGACAGATACAAGCATCAAACAACATCAAAAATCCACCGCACAAATATATGATTAAGGAACCTAATAAAAACGCAATATAAGTATAATAGGGTTTAGCATACAACCTAAACAGATTTCCAATACCCTCTTTGCGGGCGTAAGGGAAGTCAACAATAAATAAAACCATAAATGTTCTTGTTGCAACTGACATGGCAATAACTGTATAGGTTAGTTCAGCAGGAGGTATTTCAAGGTATACAGAAATTTTTAGCATTATTAATACTATAACCGCTAACACAGCATTAGCACCAACACAGCTATCCTTCATTATTTCCAACATTCGTTCTCTGTCACGTGCCGAGAAAACCCCGTCCGCTGTATCCATAAATCCATCATACATAAGTCCGCCAGTTATAATGATTTCAGCAAGTATCAGCAACGAAGCACGCAGAAAATCCGAAATATTCGTATATATCAATACAATATTTACTAAAGCCAAAAACCCGCCAATAATAAGACCAACTAAAGGAAAATAAGGTACACTTCTGGAAAAATCTTCCTTTGTCCAATGTTCACGCCGTGTAAATCTTATTCTGGTCAGAAATTCCAGACAAGTTATAAAATCTCTCATTAAAAGCTCCCACATTTCATAGGTTATTGTTTATTCATATTTTGATATAATCCAAGAGCCATCTCCAGCACGACAATAGCAAGCGAAGCTCCTGTTCCCTCACCCAGACGCATACCAGCGTCAACAATTGGATGTAAATTCAATTGAGATAACATTTTTTTATGAGCAATTTCTTCAGATAAATGTGAACAGAGCATATAATCTGAGCATTCAGGATATAAGCCCCAGGCAATTCGGGCTGCTGCTGTTGCGTTGACGCCATCAATCATTGTTGGGATGTGTCTTCTAGCTCCGCCAATAATCATACCAGCTAGCCCTGCGTGATCATAACCGCCTAGTTTACACAAAACATCGAGTGCATCATTAGAAACGGGTTTATTTGCTGCTAAACCCTCTGCAACAACTCGACGCTTTATCTGCATTCGTTCATCATTAATACCGGTACCCCTGCCAACAGTTAATTCAGGTTCAAGCTTCAACATAGCAGAAGCAATGGCGGCAGTCGATGTAGTATTTCCGATTCCCATTTCTGCTGTAACCAAGAGATTATATCCCTTATCTATACACTCATCAGCTACTTTTATACCTGCTTGAAGACCTTTAATCGCCTGCTCTTTTGTCATAGCAGGCCCTTTGGTAAAATCTTCGGTACCCCAAGCTACCTTTTCATTACGAACAGCTTTCAAGTGTGACAAATCAGCATTTACACCAACATCTACAACAAATAAATCAGTATTGGCATGTCTAGCCATGACATTGGCACCAGCAGTCCCTCTCATATAACCATTAATCATTTGAATTGTTACTTCCGGCGGATAGGCACTTACACCATATTTAGCAATACCGTGGTCGCCACACATCAGAAGCATAGCCGGCTTTAAAGCATTAGGAAATACAGTTCCAAGCATGGCACCATATTTTGCTACCATTTTTTCAACATTACCTAAACTTTTTTGTGGCTTATCCAACAGATCCCACTTATGAGTAATTTCTCTCTCAATTTCTTTAGACCTAGGCTCTATTTTTATTTCATCTAAAAATACAGTCATACTATTCTCCCAGTGTTGGATTATTTTCAAATTTAAATGCCAACTTCTTAATATCAACAGCTTGTCCAGCGATTACGTAGTAAACAAAATCAGCCTCAAAACCAACTTGCTGATTCAGCCATCCTGCAACATCTCTGTATTCGCGCGCCATCTGGTTATCAGGTACGATTCCGCAGCCTACATCATTCGACACAAAAACTACGGTTTTATTGGTCTTTTTAGCGGCCAATAGCAATTTGTCAATTTCATTTCTTACATATAGACATTTCTCTTCAAAACTGTCCGGTGCATTTTTGCCATACATAAGGTTCGACAGATACAGCGTGAGACAGTCAAACAAAATGCAATCAGCAGCTTCACCAGCTTCAATAACTTTATCCTCAGCATTATAAGGTGCTTCGAAATTAACCCATCTGTTATTTTCCCGACGCAGCCGATGCTGTTTGACTCTCTCTTCCATTTCTTCGTCAAGTATTTCCGCCGTAGCAATATAAGCACATTTAGAACCATAATTCAAAACAAACTTTTCTGCAAAACTGCTTTTCCCGCTACGAGCACCACCAATAACCAAAACTAATTTTCCAGCCAATTTTATTAACCTCCAAAAAAAAATCCTCTACTGAGAGAGGACAAGTAAATATAGCCATACGCAAAAGCTATTCTATATTGCCACGTCCCTATCTCCCGTAGGTAAAATGGTTTTTTACAGGCAGGTCTCCTGGCTTTGGATCCTAGCATACACGCGCCTTCCCAGTTGCCCAGTGGCATTTTGCGTTTAGCTCCCCATTACAGTAGCGGGACTGCGCCGGAATTTCACCGGTCTTCCCTTTTAAGTGATGAACGCATTCATCACACCCGTTAGTTTTTCCAAGCTTATATATTCTACATAAAATTGATTTAACCTTCTATACAAATAAAAAATATTGCAAAAAAATAGTGCAACTGTTATAGAACAGCTGCACTATTTGATCAATCTAAATTTTATTCACCGATTTCTATTTCAACCCTAGACAGAATAAAACAAAGATCAGAAAGGCGATTTAAACAAACTAAAGCATTTTCATTAACACTCTCTTTTTCGGCAACTCGTAAACAAGCACGTTCTGCACGTCTCGTAACTGTGCGTGCCATGTCCAATGCTGCGGCACCTGGCGTCTCACCAGGAATAATAAACCTTGACAAAGGCTTTAAAAGAGAATCGTATTGATCAATAGTCTGTTCGAGTAATGCTACATGCTCAGATTTAATATATGGTTCTGGCAAATTTATGCTAGCAATGTCAGCCATCAGAGACATCAATAGTTGCTGTACTTTGAATATGGTGCCTTTAACATCGTCCCTTTTCACCAAAGATCTTGCCAGACCCAGGGTTGAATTGATTTCGTCAATGGAACCATAAGCTTCTACACGCAAACTTTGTTTAGGAACCCTTTCACCACTCAACAGGCCAGTAGTTCCCTTGTCTCCGGTTCTAGTATAAACACTTGCTTTCATTTTGCCGCCACCTTTCAATTTGATATATCAGTAGATTTCTTCAGCTTTGAAGAAATTATTGATTTCACGAGCAGCACTTTCTTCACCGTCACTGCCATGAACAATGTTTTCGCCAATAGTAAGGGCAAAATCGCCGCGAATTGAACCAGGAACCGCATCCAAAGGATTAGTAGCACCCATCATTCCTCTTACAGCTTTAATAGCGTTTTCGCCTGATACAACCATAGCTGCTACAGGGCCGGAAGTGATGAACTCAACTAATTCACCAAAGAAAGGTTTTTCTGCATGTTCAGCATAATGAAATTTTGCTTGTTCTTCAGTAATTTTTACTAATTTCAAGGCAGATATTTTTAATCCTCTGCCTTCGAAACGTGAAATAACTTCACCAATAAGGTTTTTCTTAACTCCGTCTGGTTTTACAAGTACTAAAGTTTGTTGCATAATCAAATCTCTCCTCATAATTAAATAATTTTATACTGAATCGCAAATGCGCTTCTAGTCCTTAAGTAATTCTGCATATTTCTTAGCATCAATATTTTTAATCATGGCAGTAATTAATTTTACTGCTCCTAAATAATCATCCATGTGAATTATGCTTTGATGACTATGAATATACCTTGTAGGTACGCTGAAAGTCAGAGTGAGTACGCCGGCATCATGCAGGTGGATACGTCCGCCATCAGTAGAACCGCCTTCTGAAATGCTGATTTGGTTTGGTACACCAATCTCTTTGGCCACTGCAAAAGCATAGTCTCGTAAAGCAATATTTGGTAACATACCAGCATCATAGATTGTAATTGCTATTCCTTTGCCTATTTTTGCAGGTGCTATATCATCAGAAACGCCGGGAGTGCCACCCGCAACACATGTATCAATTACAAAGGCAATATCAGGTTTTAGCATATTAACGCTAGTCTGTGCTCCCCGCAGTCCGACTTCTTCCTGCACCGTGGCAACACCATAAACAGTGTTTGGATGTTTATCTGCGGCAAGCTGCTCCACAACATCAGCCATAATTGCGCAGCCAATCCTGTTGTCCCAAGCCTTGCCAAGAAGCGTTTTCCCATCACCCATCACTGCAAAAGCAGCATACGGTGTAACGGCTGAGCCTTCAGTCACGCCCAAAGCTCTGGCATGAGCTTCATCAGAAGCTCCTATATCTATGTACATATCTTTTTTCTGTACTACCTTATTGCGTTCTTCCTGGGTTAATATGTGAGGCGGTTTACTCCCTATTACTCCGACTAAATCTCCCTTTGTACCATGGACAATAACACGCTGTCCAAGCATAACCTGTTCCCACCAGCCACCTAAACAAACAAAATTTAAAAAACCTTCTTTGGTTATATGTTTAACCATAAAGCCTATTTCATCCATATGGCTGGCTAACATAATTTTCGGTTCCTTTTTAGCGCCGACTGCTGTAAAAACAACACTTCCAAGCTTATCGTAAGAAACCTCCGCTTTTTTATCCAAGCGTTCTATTAGCAAATCTTTAATTCTTCCTTCAAAGCCGGATACTCCACAAGTTTCTGAGTATCTTTTCAGCCATTTCATTTTTTCATCCATAACCTGTTCTCCTTCATAAGAAATGTTATATATGAAACTCTCAAACAACTCACATTATATCATCTCAAAACATTGTTGTCGAAGCTTTTAAAGAAAAAACAAGGCAAAGCTACTGCTTTGCCTTGTTTTTGGTTATTTAAATCTTGTCAATTCTACGAGCAAGTTCTTTCAGTTTTTCAATTCTGCTTTCTGTTGTAGGGTGAGTGCTGAAAAGATTCATCAAAGCTTTATGGCTTGCTGACAAAGGATTGATGATAAACATGTGGGCCGTCGAAGCAGTAGCTTCCGGCATTATCCTTCTATGCGCGTAATCGTCTATTTTGGCTAAAGCACTAGCTAACGCCAATGGGTTGCCAGACATTCTACCACCAGATTCATCAGCCATATATTCGCGTGATCTGGAAATGCCAAACTGTATTAAAGTCGCAGCGATTGGAGCAATAATAACAGTTACGAGCAAACCTGCAATGCCGCCACTTCCTTCTTCATCATCATTACTGCGTCCAAAACCGCCAAACATCGCACCCCACTGTACAATGTTACCAATCGTAGAAATCAGACCGGCAATTGTTGCAACAATAGTGCTAATCAAAATATCACGATTCTTAATGTGACTAAGTTCATGAGCAAGGACGCCTTCCATCTCTTCCCTGGATAAAAGCTGCATAATGCCGCTTGTAACAGCAACAGATGCATGTTCTGGGTTGCGACCGGTAGCAAAAGCATTAGGTACTGGTTCATCAATAATATATACTTTCGGCATTGGCAGCTGAGCACGTCTGGCTAAGTTAGAAACAATTTTAACCAACTCAGGTGCTGTATTAATGTTAACTTCTTCTGCCCTATACATTTTTAAAACCATGGTATCACTATACCAGTAGCTAAAAAAGTTCATTGCAATAGAAAACGCTAACATGACAAGCATGCCATTTGTACCGCCAACTGCTCCACCAACACTTACAAGAATCATTGTTAATAATGTCAACAAAAATACTGTTTTTAAACTGTTCATATTTCCTCCTAAAGTATGTAGCTACAAGCTATTATGAACATTATATAAAAGCTTTGTCAGTACTACAAGAGACAAAAAGTAAAGAATATGTGAAAAATCTACTTAGTTAGTATTATTTTCAATTTTAGCCTTTACGGCCGCTAACATATTCTCACTGTTCTCACGAACTTTTCGCTTGAGAATAGGATTAAGCAGCCCAGCAATCATTGGTATCCCAAATTCAAAATCAACAGAAAGCACAACTTCCACTCCATTATTCGAATTGGTAAGCCGCCACTCCCCTTCCATTTTCTTTAAGTCTCCTTCAGTTTGCTTATAGGTTATTCTTTTTTCAGCATCAAAAAAATTATCCTTTTCAGTCCAGACAATACGCCTGCCATCTACATTGGAAACCCAATGACTAATCGTGTAATCTGCACCTTTTTCTAAAATTTTGACGCTTTCTAAATCATTCATGAAGCTTGGATAATCTTCCATATTTTTGACAATGTTATAGATATCATCAATATTGCCATTAATTATTGTTTTAGTTTCAACAAAAGGCATTTTTACTACACACTCCCTTATAGTTCCTCAATAACAGCATTGATTTGCTGTATAGCATTACGAAAAGCAATTAAAACTTGGTCGATAACTTCAATTGGCATAATCAAAGGCGGTTCCATTCGTATTACTTTAGGATTATTCAGGGTATAGGCAATCAAAATGTTACTATCGATCATCAAGGACATCAGCATGCCGCCTGCACCTTCTTTAGTCAGTTCAATACCAATCATCATGCCACGCCCACGGACTTCTTTAATTACCAACGGATAATCCTTCTGTATCTCCTCAAGCCCTTTCTTCAAATACGCACCTGCCAAGGCTCCACGATTCAGCAAATCTTCTTCTTCGATGACTTTCAGTGTAGCTAAACCTGCTACACATGCCATTTGGTTGCCGCCAAAAGTAGAAGTGTGCAAGAAAGGAGACTCAATTAATCCCGCCCAAACTTCTGGTGTAGCCGTAAAAGAGCCAATAGGCATAATACCTCCGCCCAAAGCCTTAGCTAAAGCCATAATGTCAGGAGTGACTCCTTCGTGGTCGACACCAAACCATTTTCCTGTACGGCCTATACCTGTCTGAACTTCATCAGCTATCAGAAGCACACCGGTTTTATCGCATAATGCACGAACAGCTGCTAAATACCCATCCGGCGGAACAATAATTCCTCCTTCACCTTGAACAGGCTCAAGAATTACTGCTGCAGTTTCATTATCAATGGCAGCCTCTAAAGCCGCAATATTACCAAATTCAACATGTGTAAAATTCTGCAATAAAGGTTCAAAAGGTTTTCTAAATAAATCTCTGCCAGTAGCAGTCAGTGAACCATAAGTTTTTCCATGAAAAGCATTTTTTGCAGCTATATATTTCTTCCTGCCGGTTGCCAGTCTGGCTATTTTAAGCGCACCTTCAACAGCTTCCGTGCCACTGTTAACAAAGAAACTGTATTGGAGGCTGCCGGGTGTAATTTCAGCTAAGCGCTCGGCTAAGTCAGCCATTGGACGATTAAAAAGTATTTCTCCGCACATAGGAATAGAGTCCAATGCACCCTTGACCGCCTCAACTACTTTGGGATGACGATGACCAAGGCAAAACATTCCGTAGCCACCCAAACAATCTATAAACTCCCTGCCATCGCTGTCAGTAATTATCCAGCCCTCAGCCTTTGTTTCCACGCTTGCTAGACCCATGAACCTAAATAACCTGGCAACTGATGGATTAAGATATTTTTCATATTTTTCAATTGTTTCTTCTACATACATCTCAAACGCACCTCTTAAATATAAATATAATTAGTGTAAAACACTAGAAGCATTAACAAATTTAATACCACTATCTGTCAGGGAACTATAAATTTCTGACCATGCCTTTGCTGTATTTGGCCTCGCATGACATATTACTACTGCCACACCATTTTTGTTAGCCATCTCAGCAGCTGCCCAGATATTTTTCTTGATATCATCAACATCAGAGCTATTATCCAGGAACTTTTGATTTCTCGCAGTTGCTACGCCAAGTTCTTCAGCTGTCTGATCGCCGATAGATTTTGAGTGAGTATTACTATCAATAAAAAATAATCCTTCTGCCTTCAGCACTTCGAGAACGGCTTTCATCGTAGTACGATTTGAAGTTGCCTTAGAACCCTGATGATTATTAACACCAGCTATCCCGGGCAAGCTATTGACAGCTTCTCTAGTATAAGCCTGCAATTCGTCCTTGGTCATAGCGACTGTAACCATTTTTGACTCCGAAGCGGCAGATGCGTCTACTGGCTCCATTGGCAAATGCAGCATAGCTTCTTTACCGTTGCTTTGTATAACCTCCAAAGCAGCACTGCTGTTAGCTTTAAATGGCAGTATGGCAAAACTCATTTTTATCGGCAGTTCTGACAGCTTTTGTACCGGTGCAATATCATAACCGCAATCATCAACAATTACAGCAAGATTTCCACTATACTTTTTCTCCTGAGCCGCAGCACTATAAATTGTCAGTCTGTCAACAATGCATGTTACTTCTTGAGTCCCAGCCTTTCCATAAATAACAATTTCAAGCAAAATTGCTTTACTTCCGGCATAAGTAGTATTTTTTCTGGTAATTACAAAAAGATTCTCTGCTTTTGCCTTACCAGTAATCCAAGTTGCTACTGCCTCCAAATCCTCAGTTTTAGGCACGCTTACCGATATTTTACGTTCAGTCCAAAGAATATTCCCCTTTTTGTCCGAGCGCTCTTCTTTACGATCTTCAATAGCTCCACCAGAAATTTTCCAAGCCGTCTTTGATGTCAAAATATCATCAATTGCATCATGGGCAGATTTCGCTCTGCTGCGCAAATCCAAATCTGAGGACTGTACCTTTTGTTTGCCCTCTTCATTATTTTTTTTAGCAGTATCTTTGCCAGATGCATAAAAAAAGCCCCCGGCAACTGCTAAAGCCAAGAAAATAATTAACAGTAAAAAACCGCTTCCTCGTGAATTTCTTCTTCTAACTTTTTTTGCCATGTCGTCCTCCTGGTAATCAGGCACGTGGATGTGCTTTGTCGTATATCAGTCGCAAACGCTTATTAGTTAGATGTGTGTAAATCTGTGTTGTTGAAATGTCAGAATGACCTAGAAGTTCCTGTACCGATCTTAAATCAGCACCATTGTCTAATAAATGTGTAGCAAATGAATGGCGCAATATATGGGGTGATAATTCCTTTCGAATACCCGCTTTCTGCCCATAATCTTTTATAATCTGCCAAAAACGTTGTCTGGTCAAACCATTGCCATAAATTGAGAGAAACAGATGACATTCTTCACAATTATTTGCATGTAAGAGCTTTGGGCGTACTACATTAAGATAAGTTTCCAAATAACTAATCGCCGTTTTGCCTAAAGGAATTATTCTTTCCTTTGATCCTTTGCCAAAGGCAATTACATATTTCATATTAAGATTCAAATTAGAAACATTAAGATTTGTCATCTCGGATACGCGCATACCTGTGGCATAAAGCAGTTCCAGCATCGTTCGATCGCGGTAACCTTCATTAGTTGCTAAATCAGGAGCAGCCAATAATTTTTCCACCTCATTGAGGTTCAGAACTCTTGGCAGCCTCGTTCCTTTTGTCCCGGCTTCTATTACCTGAGCAGGATCAAAATTAACATATCCCTCTGCATTCATAAAGCGATAGAAAGATTTAAGCGCCGCTAGCCGGCGAGCAATACTAGTTGGAGCATACCCCGCATTTTTCAGATATTGCATATAAGAAATTATATCAGAACGTTTAACTGTCCTAAGATCTTTTTCAATATTATCATGAAAAAGCTCAATATCCCGTACATAAGCCTGTTTAGTGTTTGGCGATAAACCTAATTCGACGGTAAGATATTCAAGAAAAAGACTTACATCATCCAACATAAAAGGCCTCCTAAAAAAGAAAAGCTACACTAATAGTGAGCCTTTCTTAATGCTTATTCCTTTTTTTCTGCTTTTTCCGCTAGCATTATCTGGATACTTGCGACTGGCGCAATTGTAGAAATAGCATGCTTGTAGACTAATTGCTGCTTGCCATCATTCTCAATAATCACTGTAAAATTATCAAAGCCTCTGACAAGTCCTCTTATTTGAAAACCGTTAACTAAATAAATGACAACGGCAAGATTTTCTTTCCTTACATGGTTCAAAAAACTGTCTTGTAAATTAATTGATGTTTTAGTGGAATTAGTATTCAAATTTAGCCCCCCTCATTAAAACTTCTCTCGTTAATACATTAATCTTACAGCAGTTTATATTTTTTAACAAGTATTTGGTACATATCCTCGACTATCTGATCGTAGTTGGTATCATATTCTTCCAAATCAAACCATTTAATATAAGGCATTTTATTGTACCAGGTTATCTGGCGCTTAGCAAAATTTCGTGTATACTGCTTCACCTTATCAATTGCTTCTGCACGTGTAAACTCACCAGCGTAATATTGCGCAACCTGTTTATAGCCAATGCTTTTCATCGACTGAGAAGCAATCGGCACTCCCATATCCAACAAACTTTTGGTTTCCTCAAAAAGCCCTTCGCGTACCATAGCATCAACGCGCAAATTAATACGTTCATAAAGTTTTTCTCTGGACATTCGTAATCCGAAAACAACAGCATCATAAGCAATTTCAGCTTCTCTTTCCTGAGAAACCTTCTCTCCATGTGAAGCAGTCTCAATTGCTCTGATTATCCTTCGCCTGTCGTTAAAATGCAATCTTTCTGCTTCTTCTTTGTCTAGAACGGCTAATTTGGCATGCAAGGCTTCGTTGCCGTATTCATCTGCAAAACTTTCCAATTCTTTACGCAAGTCATTTTTTTCATCTACTGTTGCAAAATCGTAATTTTCTAAAAGCGCTTTTATATATAAACCAGTTCCGCCAACGATCAGAGGTATTTTACCCTGAGCATTCAAATCCAAAATAAGTTTCTCAGCCATCAACTTAAAGTCAAATACATTAAAATTTTCTTGCGGTTCCAGAATATCAACAAAGTGATGAGGCACTAATGACAGCTCCTTGACACTTGGTTTAGCCGTTCCAACATTCATATTTTTAAAAACAAGCATTGAATCCCCTGACAATATTTCCGTCTTTAAGCGAAGCGCAAGCTTTATTCCACAATTACTTTTGCCAGTAGCCGTAGGGCCAAGAATGACCACAACTTTAGGTTTCATCGTATTCTCTTCTCCTAATGCCATATTTAACTCTGCTGTAGCGCCCACCACTTACTTCTGACAAGCCAAGCTTTTCCAGCGTTTGTACACTGCGTTCTTTAACAACAACTACTGGTGCTACGCGGAAAGCTTGTTCAATGATATCTTTTTCAAGAGGCTGATCATATGCTACAGGTCTCAGAGGAACCATGTTGGCAGAACTTCTTACAGGGCGTCGAAACATCGGGTCAAAGTATACTACATCAAAAGAATTATCTGGCAATATTTTTAGATAATCTACCGCATTCGTTTGAATTGTTTCTATCCTTCTCATTGCACTGGTCAACTGTTCATCTGCGTCCTGATATGATTTCAAGCCGCTGCTAACAATAAACCAAATCGGCATTGATGCTTCCAAAGCGACTATTCTACCCTCACTGCCACATATATGCGAAGCAATGATTGCATCGCCTGCCAATCCCATCGTGCAATCCAATACTTTCATGCCGCGTTTTAACTCAAGAGCCTCAGCAAAATTATCTTTTTCTCCCTGCAAAAGTCTTTTCAGTCTCAAGGCTGCCATCCCAGGATGAAAAAACAAAGTGCCTTCACAAGAACAAACCTGCGGTCCTTTATTAGTAGCAACTATTAACGCATCAATACCATTACCCGATAGCATTTCTTCCAAAGTTCCTTTGGAAGGTCTGGAAATATAAGGAACCTTTAAATCAGCTGCCCACTTTTTTGCAACTGTTGGCAAATTTGGCGAACCATTAAGCCCTATTGTAACTGCAAAACGCATATTTATCCCCTAAATTCTTTTAAACATCTTATAAAGCTCTTCTGAATTTATTTCTATCATACAAGGACGACCATGAGGGCATGTAAAAGGATGCTCCGTATTGCAAAGATCAATAATTAACGTCCTCATTTGCCGCATGTTAAGTAACTCTCCGGCCTTAATTGCGCCATGGCAAGCAGTATAATGCAAAACTCTTTGTCGCAAATCGCTGCCTGAAATTGTTTTCATTTCAGAAATCATTTTTAAAATATCTCTGACAAAACTCTCCGCTTCACTATCTTTGATATCAACCGGCAAGCTTGCAACCCTTAGCATCTCTTCTCCCGCCTGCTCTATATCAACGCCTAAATGCAAAAATGCCTGCCGGTTATCCTCAATCATAGTTATCTCCTGGGGCATTGCTTCGATGAATAACGGTACTAAAAATTGTTGCGATGGAATATTTTCGTGACATTTAACCAATTTATCATAAAGGATCCGCTCATGTGCAGCATGTTGATCAATTAAATACAAACTTGTTTCTGATTGCGCCACTATGAAAACCCTGTCAATCTGACCCAATGGCCATATTTGGTCTATACCAGCTGCAGAATTCTGCAAATCTATACTAGGGATTTCAAAAAAATTGTCGTTTTGAGTAAGTTTCTCCTGTGCAACATGTAAAGGCATAGCTGCCCGTTCAAAGATGCTTTGAGCGCCTTGACTTATATAGTAGCTTTCGTTTGCACTGCTATTTAACTTATTATTTGCAGGCACGTTTTTCCAGATATTTTCCTGAACGTATTCACGATTTTTATCAGGAAAAACAGCATTGTTATTATATGTCAGCTTTTCATCTTTATTTAATATAGCCTTCGCATCACGATGTTCAGCTAGCGATGCATTGAGAGGCTTTGTTAACGCACTGACCAGCGCATGATAAACAGTGCGGTAAACCAAGCCTTCGTCGCTAAACTTTATTTCACTCTTTTGCGGATGTACATTAACATCTATACTCGAAGCATCAACATTTATATTCAAGACTGCAAAAGGGAAGCCCGCTTTAGGAATTTGTGATTGATAGGCATGATCAATTGCTTTGGATATCATGCGATTAGCAATAATTCGTCCATTAACAAAAATCGTCTGCCACTGTCTTGTTCCCTTCAGTAAGGTAGGTTTACCAATAAAACCTTTAACTGTTATACCATTTTCCTCACAAAAAACAGGCAGCAGTTCTTTGCCAACATTTTTGCCATACAAAGCAGAAATAGTATCCACTTCCTCATTATTGCCAGGAGTGCTAATAACTATTTTGTCGTTGTTAACTAACTGGAATCGCACATCAGGACGAGATAAAGCTATTTTGCATATAACTTCATTGATGTAGCGTCCTTCGGTATTTGTCGTGCGTAAAAATTTTCTCCGGGCAGGAACATTAAAAAAAAGATCTTCTACAATTACAGTTGTGCCAATAGCACCACCTGATGATATACAATCCAGATTTTCACCACCATCTATAGAAATAGATGTTGCCAGGTCTTGACCGTCTATTCTAGTTAACATCTTAAATCTTGAAACAGATGCGATACTTGGCAAGGCCTCTCCGCGAAATCCGAGTGTCTTCAGGCTTAGTAAATCCTCTGCTATACGTATTTTACTTGTTGCATGCCTAAGAACCGCAAGACGGGCATTTTCTTCTGACATGCCGCTGCCATTATCAATAACACGGATATATTCGATACCGCCATCCTGAATAGTAATATCAATTTTATCAGCGCCAGCATCAAGTGAATTTTCAACCAATTCTTTAACCACAGATGCCGGTTTTTCAACAACCTCACCGGCGGCAATCTGGTTAGCAGTATTTTGATCTAAAATAAGTACTTTATGCTCCATTATAGAAGGCCGCCCTCTCTTTTTGCTTCTTCCTGAAGTTTATACAAAGCATTTAATGCCTCTAAAGGTGTCATTGTCATAACGTCCATAGAAATAAGACTTTGCGATAATGATTGTGAAAAAAGAGATTCCTGGTAATTTTTCTTTTCTGGTTTTGAGTTTAATTGCACCTGTTCAGCACAATGCGAATTCTTGTCAAAACAATCATATTCTTGAAGTATTTCTTCAGCACGGCTAATAACTCGCTTCGGCAAACCTGCCAACTGCGCTACATGTATGCCGTAACTTCTATCAGTTCCGCCTGGTATAATCCTTCTTAAGAAAATTACTTCTTTACCACGTTCCTTAACTGCCACTGAATAATTCTTGACTTCTGGCATAATATTTTCTAGTTCAATAAGTTGATGGTAATGTGTTGCAAACAACGTTTTTGCTTTAATTTTCTCATTAATAAATTCAACAACCGCACGTGCAATGCTCATGCCATCAAAAGTACTGGTACCGCGACCTACTTCATCAAGGATGATCAAGCTGTCTGAAGTTGCATAACGAAGTATCTGCGCAACCTCGTTCATCTCTACCATAAAAGTACTCTGACCAGTTGCAAGGTCATCACTTGCTCCTACTCTTGTGAAAATTTTATCCACCGGGCAGATACTTGCACCTCTGGCTGGTATAAAAGAACCTATCTGCGTCATCAGTACCAGCAGAGCCACCTGTCGCATATAAGTTGATTTACCAGCCATATTAGGCCCTGTCAGAACAATTATTCTCTGAGTCGCCGCATCCATCATTGTGTCATTTGGCACGAATATCTCCCGTTGCAGCAACTTTTCAACTACGGGATGACGGCCATCTTTAATTGCTATTTCATGTCTGTTATTCAATTCCGGCTTAACATAATTATTGCGAAAAGCAACAATTGACAAGGAGAGTAATGCATCAATAGTAGCCAGAGCCCTAGCAGTTGTCTGAATTCCAACCATTTTGCTTCGAATCTTATCTCTGATATCGTTGAAAAGATAATATTCCAGCTCCTGAATTTTTTCTTTGGCGCTAAGAATTTTATTTTCAAACTCTTTTAACTCCGGCACAATATATCTTTCCGCATTAACAAGTGTTTGTTTACGTATAAAATAATCCGGTACAAGATTAATGTTGCCTTTAGAAACCTCAATATAGTAGCCAAAAACTTTATTATAGCCAACTTTTAAATTTTTGATTCCAGAATCTTCTTTTATCCTTAGTTCAAAATCACGCATCCAGATTTTATTGTCTCTGGCAATACCATGAAGTTCATCCAACTCAGCATTAAACCCTTCACGTATCATGCCACCCTCACGAACAGAAAAGGGAGGTTCATCAGCTACTGACTTTACAAGTAAACCATATATATCCTCATGTAGGGAAATTTCATTATTAGTCCGAATAATCAATTTTGTCTTGTTCGATGACAAAAAATCTTTAATTGCGGGTATGACTTCCAATGAGCTCCTTAAAGCTACCAGGTCCCTTGCATTAGCAGAACCTACTTCCAGACGCGCTAGTATTCTTTCTAAGTCAAATACGTTCTTTAACTTTTCACTTAATCCTTCCCGCAAAGAAACATTTTCAACAAATTCACTAATTGCATCCTGACGTTCGATGATTGATGTAAAATCCAATAATGGGCACTCTATCCATTGTCGTAATTTTCTGCCTCCCATGCTCGTAGCAGTCTGGTCAAGTACCTCCAACAAAGTAC
The DNA here is from genome assembly GCA_964427675.1 of uncultured Acidaminococcales bacterium. Classification (GTDB taxonomy): domain Bacteria; phylum Bacillota; class Negativicutes; order Acidaminococcales; family Acidaminococcaceae; genus RZYP01. Next base: position 13,057 of record CAYRVN010000005.1, on the reverse strand, counting down.
CATGTTTAGTTCCTTCACGCATATTTTTGACCAGTTCCAAATTGCGGATTGCAGTTGCATCAAGATTCATAAACTTTTCTTTATCAACACAGACAAGCCGATTAATATTCATAAGATCAGACTTAACTGTTTCGTGAAGATAAGAAAGCATCATTTCAACAGTATCTTTAACAATTACAGTATAAGAAGAATCATCACCGAAATGCTGCCCAAAATAATTATTATCATTTCTATTTAAACTGAACCTGCTTACCATACAGTCAGGCAGTCTTTGCTGTAAAAGCTGCTCTAACCATCCCCAGTCGTCGCTGTCCAAAGATAATACTATTTCTGAAGGCTGCAAGCGATAAAGTTGTTCCCAAACAGCGTCTTCCCTGCCGTCACCTTTGGCGGAAAACCAAAGACATTCGCCGGTAGAAACATCGACTGCTGACATACAAAGTTCACTTTCAACACCGACAAGTGCAACAAGATATTGATTATGGCTGGCTTCCAATAATTGTTCATTTAGAGCCGTGCCTGGAGTAATTATTTTTATGACTTCACGCTGTACGATTCCCTTTGCTAATTTTGGGTCTTCTACCTGTTCACATATCGCGATACGATAGCCCTTGCTCACCAGCTTCGCAATATAGCCATCAACAGCGTGGTAAGGCACGCCACACATGGGTATTTTATCTTCTAATCCACCTGCACGGCCAGTTAGTGTAATATTCAACTCTTTAGAAGCAGTCAGTGCGTCTTCAAAAAACAATTCATAAAAGTCACCTAATCTGAAGAATAACAACTCATTTTCGTGTTGTCTTTTGACTTCTAAATACTGCTGCACCATCGGAGTATATTCTGGGGTCATGATTGCGCCTTTCCTTTCAATAACCATGTTTGCGCTGAAATAATTTCAACAATGACTGACTGTCCTACTTTATATTGTTTGTCCATAACAGGCCACAACACCAATTTATTGGTTCTTGTTCTTCCGGTCCATATTTCATTGTTGCTTTGGCTTGGACCCTCGGCGAGTACTTCTACTTTCTTGCCGATAAGCAACTTGTTTTTAGCTAAACTGTTTTCGTTTTGAACTTCCATTAGCCTGTTGAGACGTTCTTTTTTTACATCTAATGGAACCTGTTCTTCATAACCGGCCGCTGGGGTACCGGATCTTTTTGAATAAATAAAAGTATATGCTGCATCGAACTGCACTTCTCGCATCAAACTAAGCGTATCTTGAAAATCTTCTTCAGTCTCCCCTGGAAAACCAACAATAATGTCAGTTGTTATTGCAGCTTCAGGGCAATATTTCTTAATAGTGGCAACTAATGCCAAATACTTCTCACGAGTGTAACCTCTGTTCATTGCTTTCAAAATACGATTACTGCCAGACTGAGCCGGAATATGGAAATTCTCGCAGATATTACGACCTTCGGAAACTACTTTAATAACTTCCTCACTCATATCACGCGGATGGCTTGTCATATAACGAATACGTTCAACACCTACTATATCATTACATTCTTTTAGTAAATCAGCAAAAGAATGACTGTCCCCCTGATCTTTGCCGTAAGAATTGACATTTTGTCCTAGCAATGTGAATTCTTTAAATCCATCAGCAACAGCACGCTCAATTTCTTTTTTGATGCTTTCCTTGCTGCGGCTGCGTTCTCTTCCCCTTACGTAAGGCACAATGCAATATGTGCAAAAATTATTACAGCCATACATAATAGGTATCCAAGCTGCAAAACTGCTTTTCCTGATGGTTTGACCTTCAAATTCCGTTTCCTTGATGCTGACGTCATCATAAACTTTTTGCCCTTTATCAGCTAAAAAATCAAGCAAAATTGCTTTAAAATTATTTACCTGTGCAGTTCCAATTAACAAATCAATTTGTGGATACTTCTTAACTAATTTATCCCCGCCTTTTTGCGCCATACAACCTGCTACGCATATAATCTGACCAGGGTGATTAGCTTTTACACTTTTTAACTCGCCAATTTTGCCTAAAATCTTCTTTTCAGCACTTTCACGCACACAACATGTATTGACCACAACTACGTCTGCATCATGATAATCATTGGTAAAGCTATAATTCAAATCGCTTAACTGTCCTGCAAAATGTTCTGAATCAGACTCATTCATCTGACAGCCATAATTTAAAATAGTATATTTCTTGTCGTCCATCAAAATACTCCTTAGCTAACGTAAAATGAAATTTCATACTCTTTTATTATAAACGAGATAACTGGATTAAACAAATAAAACAAGGCTCTGTACAGAGCCTTGTTTTATTTGTTGTGGAATATACATTTTTACAGCGTAACGCTATCAGCCTCAGCCTTATAACTGCGATACTTATCATGAATAATTCTTAGAGCCGTTGAAATGGCTTTCTTCGCGTTTCCTTGATATTTTTTGTCTAAAATAGCCTGAATGCCTTCCGAACCTTGTGACAGATCATAACCTATTAACAATTTGGATATGTAGTCGCGTGCTAATTTTGTTGCAAGCGTACAATCAGCCTCTGTAATAATGCCAGTCTCGATATCCACGACGACAATCAAACCTATTACCTTATAAACTTCAGCAGCTGTGATTCCCACAGGGACTTTGGCATAACCGGAGAAGAGCACCGTTTCGTGTTGTTTTTCATTTGACAAGGCAAATATCCTCCTTAAATAATATATAGGTTTTATTTTTTATCTGTTGATATGACGGACAGACTTTTCACATCAACATTTACTTCCTTAACTCTCATTGCTGTCATCATTTCCACTTTATCCTTGACACGATGTTGCAACGTATTGACCACTTCAAAAATACTCGCTCCGTAAAACAAAACAAGGTCAATATAGATGGTCATACCTTTGACAGGGTCTGAAGGCCTTCTAACTTTAATATTGGTAACTCTGTCTACACCGCGTAATTTGCTTACTATAATATTAACAATGTCAATGACAACATAATCAGAAATTGCCAACTTCCCGTAGTAACTGAACGAAGGTCTGACAATTGACTTCTCATCGCTGACCTTACTTTTTTTCTTTCTTGAAAACAGGTGATGAGGTAAATCAACTAAAATACCAGACAAGTGTGGTTTTAACTCAACCGTTGGAACTGGTACGATATGTTTGCCTTCTTTAAGCCTTATTTGTCTTGCTCGATTAATTTCATGCTTACTTGCAATATCCTGAATCTTAACAAATTTGACAGGTTTTGGCAGCCCAAGGCGGGCACAAATTTTTAAGGCCATATTTACAGAAGTACCTATTACTAGTAGCTTTTCTATTTGTGCATCTGCAATTGCCTTCTTTACTTCATCTACATGGTCCTGATCAGAAAAGATAGCGCGTTTGACAGCCTGTATCCTGTTCTGTTCACTTTTTGCGGAGGAACCTGCAAGAATTTTGGTTCCCTTGATTAGAAGACCGTCATCAATAATAGCTTCACTTTTGTTATCATGTGCAACAGACAAAGCTCTATGGCTCTTGCCTGTGCCGCTGGGTCCGACAAACGCAACTACTTCCATGATGACCTCCCCCAAAACGACATACACCTATATATATTCTATCATAGATTTCACATTTTGATATAAAATTGCAAAATCTCCTAAATTTTTTGGGAATCTGCCACTGTCTCCATGGAAGTCAGAACCGCCGCTGGCAAGCAATCTGTAATTCTTAGCTAACTCAATCCAAGTAGGTATTTCATTCTCAGCAGAAGGATGCCACACCTCGATACCATCAAATTTGATAGTCTCTAGTAAGGTTTTTACCAATGCTAAATCCTTCAGTTCACTTGGATGAGCCAAGAAAGCAATGCCACCTGCTCCATGGATCAAATCAACTGCTTCAGCTGGTGATAATTTAGGCTGAGGAACATATCCTGGTTTACCACGCTTAAGCAAAATATCAAAAGCTTCCTGAATATCTTTGAAATAGCCTTTTTCTACCAATGCCTTAGCCACATGTGGTCTGCCAAATGCACGATGAGAAATATCTGTTGCCTCTACTGCCACATTATAACCCAGAGAATTCACTTTATCAACAATTTGAGCCAGCCTGATTTCACGGGCGTGTCTTAACTCATAAGTGCGTTGCAAAAGTGGTTCATAATTTTCATCAAAATGGTAACCAAGAATGTGTATGGCTTTTTCCTCTATTTGTGTGCCTAGTTCAATACCAGAAAATATTCTTGGACCATTTAAATCATTTTCTAGATATTTTCTGGCCGCAATGAAACCATTCACTGAATCGTGATCAGTAATTGATATTACTCCTATATTCTTTTTCTTGGCAGCATCAACTATTTCCTTCGGCGTAAAAAAACCATCAGAGAAGGTGCTGTGTATATGTAAGTCGACAAGCATATTATTTTCCTTTCACGAGTTGTACAAGTGTAGCTACTCCTACACCTGTGGCCCCCTTTACCCAATGGCCGTTTGTTTTTTGAGCGGTTGAAGTGCCGCCAATATCAATATGGGCCCAAGGAATGTTTTCATCAACAAACTCACCAATAAATAATCCTCCGGTAATTACACCGCCAGGTCTTCCTGCACTGTTCAGCAAATCAGCGATGTCGCTCTTGATTGCTTCTTTACAGTCCGGCAGCGAAGGAAGACGCCAATAATTTTCCCCTGCTCTTTTTCCGGCAGAAATTATTTCTTCGCATAAACTGTCATTATTACTAACAATACCGGCAGTTTCATTACCCAAGGCAATAATAACAGCGCCAGTCAAGGTTGCAATATCAATTACTTTCGAAGCTCCTTGACGGCAAGCATACCAAACTGCGTCTGCAAGCACCATTCTGCCCTCAGCGTCAGTTGACACAACTTCAATTGTTTTACCATTAGCAGCCTTAACTATATCGCCCGGTCTGGTCGCTGTGCCAGACGGCATATTTTCTGCGCAGGCAGCAATTGCCATCACGTTACAAGGCAATTTCATCCTTGCGATTGCTCTGATAGCACCCAATACAGCGGCCGCGCCAGCCATATCATCTTTCATTTCGCCCATGCCGGCTTCAGGTTTAATAGAGATACCACCACTGTCAAAAGTAATGCCTTTACCAACTAAAGCAATCCAGTTTGCCTCATCCGAACCTTGATATTTTAAAGTAATGAGTTGAGGCTCTGCGGCAGAACCTTTACCAACCGCTAGTATTGCGCCCATTTGTTTTTCTTTCATAGCATCAATACCCAAGATTTCACACTTAAGGCCAAGTTTTTCCGACAATTTCAGTGCTTCATCGGCTATATTCTGAGGTTGCACAATGTTTCCAGGACGGTTAACCAGATTTCTGGTCCAAACAATACTTTCACATAAAACATTAGCTTCTGCAATTATATCATTAACGTGCAAGTTTTTTGAATATACTTTTATTATTCCATCAAATTTATTTATAGTTCCGCTTTTATACTCATTAAATTCATAACTGCCAAGTATAAGTCCTTCTATCAACGAACTCAAATACAGAGGATCATTATTTGAAATAACTGCTGGTGAAAACACCAGTGTTTTTTCGCCGCCAGCTTTTGCAATACTTCTGCCAGTTTCTCCGGCAGCCTTACGTAAAACATTTGGTTTTAATTTGTCAGCTTCACCCAAACCAATAATTATAATTTTCTTCAAGCCACTGACAGAATCAATGAAAATACTGCTTATATTACCAAAATCGAATGTTTTCTTATCTTTGTCAGCTAGTTTTTTGATTATGTCGGAGCAAGGCATTTCTTGATTAGCAATATCTTCTTTTGTAAGCAATAAAGTAATAACATCAGTTTCTTCTATACACTGTATAGAACTAATAGTTAAAAAATCATTATAAAAATTATCGTGTTCCTTCTTTTCTCCATCTATCATGTCAGATGCTCCTTTATAAAAATTTATATGTAAAATTTTCGACAAGACAAAAGAAAAAACCTGCTACCATTGAAACTGACAGCAGGTTTTAGTTTTTATTAAATCAAACCATATTTTTTAAATACATCACAGACTTTTTCTTTTTCTGACTCTGACATAGGTACCAGCGGAAGTCTGACAGGCCCTGCATTAATTGGAGTTAACATAGAAACAGCCTCTTTTACAGGTATAGGATTAGTTGTTATAAACATGGCCTTTGCCACGGGCAACATTTTGGCATTTAAATCCATGGCTTCTTTTACTTTTCCAGCTTCGAAGGCCTGCATTAAATCCTGCAATAATTGTCCTCCAGTGTTGCTAACAACACTGATAAGTCCAGTAGCACCAACAGACATGAAAGGCAGAATCAACATATCATCTCCGCTATAGATAGAAAAATCTTCCGGCAAGACTGAATACAATTCTGCGACTTGTGAAACACAACCGGCAGCTTCCTTTATGGCAACAATATTTTTGCAATCCTGAGCTAATCTGACAACGGTCTGCGGCAATATATTTGAGCTTGTACGACCGGGAACATTATATATGATAACCGGTAATTCCGTAGCATTTGCAATTGCTTTAAAGTGTTGATAAAAACCTTCTTGCGGCGGCTTATTGTAATAAGGCCCAACAACTAAGAAGCCATCAACTCCGGTAGCTTCTGCAGCTTTAGTCAATTCAACAGTACCCGCTGTATTATTTGAGCCGGTACCGGCAATAACAGGAACTCTTTTATTTACTCTTTTTACAACTGTACGAAATAATTCAAGTTTTTCTTCTGTTGATATGGTCGGTGATTCACCAGTTGTTCCGCATACAACTAAACCGTCAGAACCATTATCAATCAACCAATCAGCAAAATCTGCCATAGCTTCATAATTAATACTGCCATCATGATTCATTGGCGTTACCATAGCCGTAAGTAATCTGCCAAAATATGGTACTTTCATTAAAAAATCCCCCTGTCATTTCTTAAATTAAAGCTTAAAAGCATCATGTAAAGCTGTCACAGCTTCGTTTAAACGTTCCTGACTAATTATTGCTGAAATAGTAGTATCCGAATCCACCGTTTGCAAAATGGTAATACCTTTATCAGCCAAAGCAGCAACAAACGTTGCCATTATTCCAGGAACACCACGCATACCGGAACCAACTACCGAAACCTTGGAACATTCTAAGTGAACCTCAAAAGAATAGCCCAAATCTTTCAGCAATTTGCATGTTTTCTCAGCATCAAACATAAAAACAGAAAACATTGACTGTTCCGGCTGCAAGTTCAAACAGCCAACGCTTATGCTATTATGAGCCAAATCATCAAACAATTTATGTCCACTATTCACATCATTGCCGTCAAGTTTAACTTTAAACTGTGCCAAATCTTTAAGATAAGCTACACTGCTGATTATCCGGCCAGGCTCATTAGAATTTTTCTCTACAACATCTTCATTACAAATCAAAGTGCCAGGAGCATCAGAAAAAGTAGATTTAACAACTATGGGTATTTCTTTCTCCATAGCAATTTCCACGGCTCTGGCATGAATTACTTTTGCGCCTTGGTGCGCCATTTGGCAAACGTCACCGTAGGAAACGCAATCCAAAATGCTGGCATCAGATACAACGCGAGGATCAGCAGTCATTATACCATCAACATCAGTGTAAATTTCCACGCAATCTGCTTCTAATGCTACGCCAAGTGCAGCAGCCGTTGTATCACTGCCACCCCTGCCTAGAGTGGTAAATCTGCCATCTTCAGTAACCCCCTGAAATCCGCAAACTACTGGAACTATACCTGAATTCATATACAACAACAAATTTTCAGGGTTAATATTTCTGATTTTAGCATCTCCAAAATTCGAGTCAGTTTTAATACCAGCCTGCCCACCAGTTAAGGCTGCTGCATTAATGCCGATACTTTGTAAAGATGCAGCCATAACTGCCGCTGAAATAAGCTCTCCACAACACATTATGGTATCCAAATCACGCAAATCAACAGCACGGTTTTCATTTTTTATGATTTCAATAAGACTATCAGTAGCATAAGGATCACCTTTTCTACCCATAGCCGAAACAACTACAGTAGGTGTGAATCCAGCTTTCATTGCTTCTATAACTTTGTTTCTGGCTGCTATTCTTGCTTCAGGAGTTGCTACAGAAGTTCCACCAAATTTTTGTACTATTATTTTCATTGTCATTTTCCTATTTTCAAATCCATCCATTTTTAATCATAGTTTCCGCAATCTGTAAGGTATTCAAAGCTGCACCTTTTCTTATCTGGTCGCCTACTACCCACATATTATAGGAATTATCCGCTGACTCATCTCTTCTGAGTCGGCCAACATAAACATCATTTTTATCTGATGTATAAATTGGCATCGGGTAGATTTGTTTCTGCGGATCGTCTTGAAGCTGCACACCTGGGAATTTGGAAATAGCATCTTTAATCGCTGCCAGATCCAAGTTTTTCTCTAATTCAACATTAACTGATTCGGAGTGGCTGCGATATACTGGCACACGAACTGTTGTTGCAGTAATTTTTATGTCATAGTCTTCAAGAATTTTTCTGGTTTCATTAACCATCTTCATCTCTTCTTTAGTATAAAGATTATCCAAAAAGACGTCAATTTGCGGAATCAGATTGAAAGCAATTGGATAGTGCTTTTCAAGGCTGGCACTAGGAAGTATTTTTGCTTCCATCTCTTTGCCTTCAGAATAAGCCTTCACTTGGTTGGTTAATTCATCAATACCTTCTTTGCCCGCACCAGAAACAGCCTGATATGTCGATACAATAATTCTCTTAATTTTTGCCAAATCATAAATTGGTTTTAAGGCCATTACCATTATTATAGTTGAGCAATTGGGGTTGGCAATGATGCCTTTATGTTTCAAAATTGCATTAGGGTTTACTTCCGGTACAACAAGAGGCACCTCTGGATCCATACGGAAGGCACTTGAATTATCGATAACAACAGCACCCGCTTTTACAGCATAAGGTGCAAATTCGGTACTGATTGAACCACCAGCAAACAAAGCAATATCAATATCTTTGAAAGATTCACTAGTTGCTTCTTCCACAATATACTTTTTACCCATAAAAGGAATTTCGGTTCCTGCACTACGACTGGAAGCTAAAAGTCTAAGTTCTGCAAAAGGAAAATCCCTTTCTTCAATAAGCTTCAAAAATTCTTGTCCAACTGCCCCCGTAGCACCTAAAATAGCAACATTATACTTTTTCATTTCGCCTTCCCCTTTTCAATAAATTAATAATAATTTAAAGTAACTGATCCAAGCCGTACACTAGCCCTTTTCTTTCCGCAATCTTACGGCAGCCAAGCATAACTCCCGGCATATAACATTCTCGATTGATAGAATCGTTGCGTATTTTTAAGGTTTCGCCTGCACTTCCAAAAATAATTTCTTGCGAAGCAACAAAACCCGGTAAACGGACACTATGGATACGCATTCCCTCATATTCAGCACCACGGGCGCCTTCAAGTTTTTCTTCTTCTGCAGGATTACCCTGAGCTACAAAGCCCCCACGAACTTCAGCTAATTTTTTTGCTGTTAAAATAGCTGTACCTGATGGTGCGTCGAGTTTTTGATCATGATGCAATTCAATAATTTCAATCTGCGGAAAATACTTTGCTGCTTCACAAGCAACTTTCATCATCAAAATAGCACCCAAAGCAAAATTAGGAGCAATTAAAATTCCCGTATCATTTTTCTTTGCCAAATCATCAAGCTCTGACATATCCGCTTGTGAAAAACCTGTAGTTCCGACTACAGCACATACACCAGCGTTTAAAATTGTTCTTAGATTTTTCATAACGACATCAGGTCGCGTGAAATCAACGACTATATCTGGTTTTGTATTTCTCAAAGCAATTTCAAGATCCGTATCAAATTTAAGATTGGTACCTTCAACAGTTTTATCTTTAGCCATTATGTCAACAGCAGCAACCAATTCCATATCATTTTGTTTTAAAACAGTTCTTACTACTTCACTACCCATACGACCCAATGCACCATTAACAAGAATACGAGTCACATTAAACATCTCCTTATTATAAAATAAAAGCCGTCGGTTATCCCAACGGCTTTTAAATACCTATGATTACCCGGTACTTGAAGCATTATGAGATAGCACTCCACCAAAATTCTGGCGACAGTCCGACAGTTATTAACCGGCGGCCCAGCATGACAGTGCGGCCACTGTCAAACTTCGGCGGTAACCCTTTCATTCGCATCAACAAATCCCTTCTCCACGAACTAATAATGCTTTCCGCTCCTCTATCATTCCTTTTCAATTAGCGTAATTATATACTACTATAAGTTCTTTTGTCAAACACAATTGTTATTTTGTACTTCCAAACCCGCCACTGCGTGTTTCTTTTTGACTTTCAACATCATCATCAGCCAATAAATAGTTATAAAAAATACCTTGGGCAACGCGTTCACCTTTTATTAAAATTACGTCATGATCATTAAGATTATAGACTAAGAGCTTAATATGTCCCTCATTATCTATATTATTGTAATAGTCTGCGTCAATGATGCCTTGATTATTAATCATCGTAAGGCACATTTTCATTGCAATGCTCGAACGAAGATGCATGCCAAGATATTCTGTGTCCTGCATATAAGCTTTAACACCAGTAGGAACAAGGGTTACCTTTCCTGGCTTTAATGTAATGTCCTCCGGTAGATAAAAATCATATCCGGCTGAATATTTAGTCTTACGCGTCGGCAATAAGAAATCAACATTTGCATATTCAGTTACTTTTTCAAAACCACGAACTCGCATATTTTACTCCTTATAATGTAGATAATTTAATGAGTTCATTATAGCACTGTACATGTTTACAAACAAGAAAAGCCTATGCATAGCACAGGCTTTTCTAAATGTTTTACGCTTGTAGTACAGCTTTACGAGAGAGGTTAATACGGCCTTTCTGGTCAATCTCTACAACTTTAACTGCAATTTCGTCACCAACAGAAACTACATCTTCTACTTTTTCGACTCTTTCAGTAGAGAGCTGTGAAATATGTACAAGTCCTTCTTTACCAGGAAGAATTTCAACAAAAGCACCAAAATTCATCAATCTGGTAACCTTACCGGTATAAACTTTGCCGACCTCAGCAACAGCAACGATACCCTCAATAATGTCAATCGCTTTTTGAGCCGATTCACTGTTTACAGCTGCCACAAAGACTTTGCCGCTGTCATCGACATCAATCTTAGCACCTGTTTCTTCAACGATCTTTTTGATCATTTTGCCGCCAGGGCCAATTATGTCTCGTATTTTATCAGGATTAATGTTAATCGTAGTAATCTTTGGTGCATATGGAGAAAGTTCTTTTCTTGGTTCAGATATAGCTTCGAGCATTTTGCCAAGAATGAACGCACGGCCTTTCTTAGCTTGTGCCAAGGCCTGTTGGAAAATTTCTTTGTTGATGCCATCAATTTTGATATCCATTTGAATTGCGGTAATACCTTTTTCAGTACCAGCAACCTTGAAGTCCATATCACCAAGGGCATCTTCCAAACCTTGAATATCGGTCAGAATAGTGAAATATTCACCATCTTTAACAAGGCCCATCGCAACACCAGAAACAGGCGCCTTAATTGGTACACCGGCATCCATCAAAGATAACGTACTGCCACAAACGCTACCCATTGATGAGGAGCCGTTTGATTCCAACACCTCGGAAACCAGGCGAATTGCATATGGGAAGTCTTCTTCAGAAGGAATAACTGGAAGCAACGCTCTTTCTGCTAAAGCACCATGACCAATTTCACGACGTCCTGGAGAACGAAGTGGTTTTGTTTCGCCCACGCTGTAAGGTGGGAAATTGTAATGATGGATGTAACGTTTTGTTTCCTCTACACCAAGGCCATCAATAATCTGGACTTCACGCAATGGTGCTAAAGCTAAGACATTGAGTATTTGTGTTTGTCCGCGGGTAAACAATGAAGAACCATGTGGACGTGGCAACAAGCCAACTTCACAGGTTACTGGGCGGACTTCATCTAATTGACGTCCATCAGGACGAATTTTATCAACTGAAATTGTTCTGCGAACAACTGTCTTAATCAGCTTTTGAGTTACATACGCAACATCTTTGCCATTTTCAGGATACTTTTCATTGAAAACTTCAGCGATTTCTTTTTTAACTTGAGATACCATTTCTTCACGGCGAAGCTTGTCGGCATCCATTAAAGCAGCCTTCAGTTTTTCTGCGCCGTAAGCCTTAATATCTTCGACAATTTCAGCCGGTGGAACATAAACAGGGACTTCCATTTTGGGTTTACCGATTTCAGCCTGAATTTTCTCTTGGAAAGCAACAATTTCTTTAATTACATCATGTGCAAACCAAATCGCGTCAAGCATTACTTCTTCGGAAACTTCTTTGGCACCTGCTTCTACCATAAGGATAGCATCTTTGGTACCGGCAACGCCTAAGCTTAATTCGCTGATCTTTGTCTGTTCAACGTTTGGGTTAACAATAAATTCACCGTCAATCAACCCGATACGTACACCAGCGATAGGACCGTCAAACGGAATATCCGAAATGGAAAGTGCACAAGATGCACCAATCATGGCTGCCATGTCAGGCGGGTTATCCTGATCAACTGATACAGCTGTCGCAACTATTTGAACGTCATTATGATAACCATCCGGGAACATCGGTCTGATCGGGCGGTCAATTAATCTGCTGGTTAAGATTGCAGCCTCGCTCGGTCTGCCTTCCCTTTTTATGAAGCCGCCAGGAATTTTTCCTACAGCATACATCTTTTCTTCAAAATCTACCGTCAGAGGGAAAAAGTCTACCCCTTCCCTTGGAACCTTTGTGCCCGTAACAGCGACAACAACCGCCGTGTCACCATAACGCACCATTACTGAACCATTTGCCTGTTTTGCAATTTTTCCAGCTTCGATAGTCAGTGTTCTGCCACCAAGCTGCATGCTATAACTATACATCGATAGTTACCTCCTCTTATATCCACACATTTTGAGTTACCTGCTGATTATTCGACACAAATTTGAAATTACCTTTATTTTTTTTAAAAATATAGCTAATTTTATCTCATATAAAGAAAAATAACAAAAATATGGAAGTAGTTTTTCAAAGCTTTGAAAAACTACTTCCACTGTTATTAA
>CAYRVN010000004.1:0-46055 GCA_964427675.1 uncultured Acidaminococcales bacterium | reverse complement strand
GAGGAAGAAGAAGTTCTTGTTATACCAGGAAGTATCTTTGGCAACAGCGGTGAAGGTTTTATCCGTTGTTCTTACGCATATTCTCAAGAAAATCTCAAAATAGCTCTTGACCGCATAGCAAAATTCATCAATAAATATAGAAAATAGTTTTTATGAATGCTTAAACGCATAAAAAAAGCGAACTTTTGGTTTGTACCAGAAGTTCGCTTTTTTCGTATTTTTCAGCGAGGCTCTATAATAAGCTTGATTGCTGTTCTCTGCCCGCCTTCGATTTCAATTTCTATAAATGCTGGAATACAAATAAGATCCATACCACTGGGGGCAACGAATCCCCTTGCAATAGCTATAGCTTTAATTGCCTGATTCAATGCGCCAGCACCAATTGCCTGCATTTCCGCCCTTCCGTGCTCACGTAAAACACCTGCAAGAGCTCCTGCTACAGAATTTGGGTTAGACTTTGCCGATACTTTTAGTACGTCCATTAAAATACCCCTCCCCCGATTCACTTGCATATGTGGAACACAGTATTAGTTCGTTATAAAAATCAGTTATCCTGCAAAAAAAATACTAATATACAGTATACATTTAATTTATCAAATTCATACCCAATATACTATTTTTCTTTTTTTAAAAAATACATATAAAGTGCGCATAAAGTTTTAGCATCAAATATAGTTCCATCCAAAAGCATTTTCCTAACATTGTCTTGCCTAATTACAGTTACTTCAATAAATTCATCATCGTCTGTATGCTGTTCACGCAATTCAAGGCCCTCTGCTAAATAAAGATGAATAATCTCATCAGTAAACCCTGGAGTTGTTGCTATAGTAGCCAATTTACACAACTTTGATGCTAAGTAGCCAGTTTCTTCTGAAAGTTCCCGTGCAGCGCATTCTAAAGGATCTTCATTAAATTCCAGCTTTCCCGCGGGTATTTCATAAAGCACTGAATCTAAAGGGTATCTGTATTGCTTAACAAATACAATGCTGCCATCTTCCAAAACCGGTAAAATCGCAACAGCCCCAGGATGATGAACTAACTCCCTGGTAGCCTCTTTGCCATTTGGAAGCAAGACTTTATCAACGGCAATCTTTAAAAATTTACCATCAAAGACGGTTTCTGTTGAAACATGGTTTTCCCACAGCATGTTTTTCTCTTGAGGGCTCAAATGCAATTTACCTCCCACGGCATTATGTGAATACTGAATTAGATATTGTAAATTAATTATCTTTCTTGAGGCTGCCTTTAATTCTTTCAGCCATTATCAACAGCTGTTCAGCGTTTGTTTTTGAAGCCTCTGACATGTTATTGCCGCCGGCCATGCGCATTATCTCTGTTACCCGCTCTTTCATGTCAAGAGCTTTGACTAATGTCCTGGTTTTGCCGTTTTCTACAACTTTATCAATGTATAGATGATTGTCTGCAAAAGTTGCAATCTGTGCCAAATGCGTAATACAAAGAACCTGCCTCACATTAGCAATAATTGCTATTTTTTCAGCCATTTTCTGTGCTGTCACACCACCTACACCGGTATCAATTTCATCAAAAACCATAGTCGGTACAGCAGATTTTTCTAATAAAACGGTCTTAATCGCTAACGCAATTCTTGAAAGTTCTCCCCCAGATGCTACCTTTGAAAGAAGTTTAGCTTCCTGGCCAAGATTAGCCGTGAAATAAAACTGAGCCTCATCACTGCCACAAGGTCCAAGTTCATCTTTTCTTACCAGTACCACTTGAAACTCACCTTGCGGCATCGCTAGATCCCGGATATGCTGTGTTACCAATTTTTCTAACTTGCCAGCAATCAGTTCTCTTGCAGTGCTCAATTCAAGCGCTGTATTTTTTAAGAACTCCGATAAAACCTTCAACTGCGATTTTTTGTCATCAATACGTACTGAAATGAGCGACAGTTCATTCAACTGTTCCTTTGCTCCAGATAAGTAATTTTGTATTTCATCAAATGTTTTTCCGTATTTTTTCTTTAATCGATACCACAAATCAAGTCTTTCCTGTACTTCAATCAAATGCGCAGGGTCAAAATCATCTTTTTCAATATAAGCATTTAAACTCTGTCTGACATCTTCTAATGAAAGCCATGCATTGTCAAAAACATTATAAAAGTTCTCTAACTCTTTATCATATACCAATGCAGATGCTATTCTATCACGGGCTTCACTAAGGCTGTCAAGCACTCCCGGAATGCCATTTTCTGTGCCGTTTAGTAAATCATAGGCTGCTGATGCAGCTGACATAATCTTGGTTCTGTTAGTTAACTTTTTAGCTGTTTCCTGCAGACATTCTTCTTCACCAACAAACAACTTTGCCGACTCAATTTCATTAATTTCCCATTCGAGACGTTCACTAATTTTATCACGATCAGCATTTTGAGAATTTAGATTATCAAGTTCCCGGCTAATTCGTTGATACTCACTGTATTTAAATTTATAATTTCTTAATAAATCATCAATATCTTCGGAACCATATAAATCTATCAGATCTAATGGCTCTCCAGCTTTTAATAATCTTTGGTTTTCGTGTTGTCCATGTATGTCAATAAGCTGCTCACTAAGCCTTTGCAACAAACTCAGAGGAACTTGCACCCCATTAACCATTGTGACACTTTTGCCAGATTTTAGAACTTTCCTACGCAAAAATAAGAAATCTTCATCAACTTCTATCTCATATTCATGAAGAATGGGCAAAATTGCCTGCAAACCAGATATATCGAAAACAGCTTGTATCCAATAATGGTCCTCACCATCACGAATATATTCTGCAGATGCCCTGCTGCCAAGTACAATGCTAAGAGCATCAATCAGTATCGACTTACCAGCTCCTGTTTCGCCAGAAAATACATTAAAGCCAGGTTCCAATTCAATTCTTGTATCAGCAATTAAGGCAAAATTATGAACATGTAATGACTTCAGCATATTTTCACCATCTTCACATTAAATATGCATATTTAAGCGAGCCGTAAATACAGAAATATTATTACGACTATCCACGGCTACAAAAATAGTATCATCACCGGCAACCGTTCCCAAAACTTCAGGCCATTTCATATAATCTATGCCATATGCCACGGCTTGTGCTGTACCTGGCAAAGTACGAATTACTACTAAATTTTCAGAAACGCCAATACTTAATATAGAATCCTGGAAAGTACGTTCTAATCGTCCTTGAGATAAAATCATACCATGCTCTTTAGGAAACGCGTATCTGTAGCCGCCGCTCGCATCCGGAATCTTAATAAGCATTAATTCTTTGATATCACGTGAAACAGTAGCTTGTGTTACATCAATACCACTATTGCGTAATGCCTGTGCTAAATCATCCTGAGTTTCAATTACCATTGATTCAATGATTTCTTTAATTTTCTCATGTCTGGCAATTTTCATAAATATCACCCCTTAATCATCCTTGGAACTTTGTATTTTCTCCGCCTCTGCGCAACTTTTCCTGCCAAGTTTCGTAATAGTTTGAAGGATAGATGTGCAGAAATTGAACACTAAGTGGACTCTTTTGGATAACAACTTTTTCTTTTTCTGTAATACGTTTAATATTAATTCCATCAGCCGAAAGATACCATTCATCGCATGGCGGCAAAACACTGATTTCAATAGTATCAGACATTGGAATAATTAATGGCCTGGTTTCAAGCGAATGTGCACATATTGGAGTTAATATGCTGACATCCAATCCCGGATAAACTATTGGTCCACCAGCAGCTAACGAATAAGCTGTTGACCCTGTAGCCGTAGCAACTATAACGCCATCAGAAGGATATACCACTGATTTCTGACCAGCGATTCTAACATCCAATCTGGCTAACCGCGAAAAATGTCCTTTAGTCAATACAAAATCATTTAGGGCATGAGCTTTTATGATTTCTTCATTTCCTGCAAACACGGCAGCTTGCAGCATGCTGCGTCCCTCAACCCAAAAATCCCCGTCTCGCACTTTGAGGATTGCCTCTTCCATTTGTGGATATTCTACTTCAGTCAAAAATCCCAACTTACCAAAATTAACTCCAAAAACAGGAATTTTCAGCGAAGCAGTATGTCTGGTCATTCTAAGCAAGGTGCCATCGCCGCCCAAAGACATCGCTGCTTTAAAGCACTGCATAGATAAGGAATCATCGGTTGAATAACCCTTACAAGCATATTCGTCCGCAATATCATATGGCAAAACCGGTTCAATATTATTATTACGGCAGAAATCAACAACACGCTTCAATACATTGCAAACGCTGGTCTTCTCCAGATTAGGGAAAATCCCTAATACTAATCTCATATACTCTTCTCCTCTGCAGCATCCTTTAGATTACCATGGGATAAAGCAACAATCTGTTTAACCCTATCTTCATTAATATTGTCACTTTCATTCAATGTCAAATATAGCAAATATTCAATATTTCCTTCAGGGCCTTTAATAGGAGAATAATCCAGACCACCAATGCCGAATTTTTCTTCCTTTGCCATATTTATGACTTTGTATATGACTTCTTCATGAACTTTAGGATCACGTACGACACCCTTCTTGCCGACCTTCTCTCTTCCTGCCTCAAACTGTGGTTTTATTAAAGCTATTACACAGCCGTCGTTACCCAAAAGTTTCTTGACTGCCGGTAAAACTTTATCCAATGAAATAAAAGCAACATCTATAGTTGCAATTTGAATTTTATCTGGTAAAGATGATTCATCCAAATACCTGACATTTGTTCGCTCCATATTTATGACGCGGTCATCATTGCGTAGACTCCAGGCAAGCTGGCCGTAGCCCACGTCAATCGCATAAACTTTACGTGCACCATTTTGAAGCGAACAATCGGTAAATCCACCTGTCGATGCTCCTACATCAGCAACAGTTTTATCAATAAGAGAGATCGGGAAAACGTGCAAAGCTTTTTCCAACTTTAGTCCGCCACGGCTAACATAAGGAAGTCTATTGCCGATAATTTTAATCTTTACTTCATCAGCAACCTGTGTGCCAGGCTTGTCTACCTTAAGGTCATTAACTAAAATTTGTCCAGCCATAATAGCCGCTTGTGCCTTCGAACGTGTATCAAAAAAGCCTTGTTCAACCAAGAGAGCATCTAAACGTTTCTTCGCCAAATTGATCCCCCATTTTCTTCATCTAACCACTCAGCAATATGTTTGGTCATCCCTGTCACATCAAGTTCAATATCTCTTAGAAGCAATTTTCTGTCACCATGAGGTACCAGTGTATCTGGAACACCAAAACTTAGCACCCTTGTGTCACGTAAAACATTGTTTTTATTAAGCACTTCTAAAATCTCTGAGCCGACACCACCGGCTAAAGCGTTTTCTTCCATGACTACCAGATTATCATATTTATTAGCACATTGAATCAGTAATGCTCTATCCAACGGCTTAATATAACGCATATTAACAACACCAGCATCAATACCAAACATCTGCAATTCTTTTGCTACAGCAATGGCCGATGCTGTCATGCTGCCAGCTGCCCAAATGCAGACATCCCTGCCCTCTTTTAATTCCTCCGACTTAGCATAAGGCAATAATTTCAATTCGTCTCTGCAGTCTACTCCAAGACCGCTGCCTCTTGGATATCTAATAGCTACAGGTCTTTTCAACTCAAGAGCTGTATAGAGCATATGCCTCAATTCGTTCTCGTCTTTTGGTGCCATAATTGTCATTCCTGGCATCATTCTGAGATAAGAATAGTCGAACACACCGTGATGTGTATAGCCATCATCACCGACCAATCCAGCTCTATCCAAGCAAAAAACTACTGGAAGATTCTGCATACACACATCATGCAAAACTTGATCATATGATCTTTGTAAGAACGTAGAATATATTGCCACGACAGGCTGCATATTATTAGCTGCCAAGCCAGCTGCCATCGTTACTGCATGCTGTTCGGCAATACCAACGTCGAAAGCTCTTTTGGGGAATCGCGCAAAAAACTTTGCCAGTCCTGTTCCATCACGCATTGCTGCAGTAATAGCAACAATGTCTGAATTTTTTTCGGCCAGTTCCACCAAAGTATCGCCAAAAACTTCAGTATATGTTTTAGGTGCTCCTTCAACTTTTATTTTCTCACCAGTTGTTATTTCAAAGGCGCCGGTTCCATGAAATTTATCAGGATTTGTTTCTGCTGGCAAATATCCTTTACCTTTTTTGGTTATGACGTGAACTAAAACAGGTTTATCAATTTTTTTTGCACGTTCCATAATATCAATGAGACCTTCTAGATTATGACCATCAACAGGCCCTATATAGGTAAAGCCAAGTTGTTCGAAAAGCATGCCCGGTGCTAAAAAATATTTTAAAGTATCTTTGACGCGACGCACGGTATTTGCCACATGCTCACCAATTGAAGGTATGCTTTTTATTAAACTTTCAACATCAGTTTTAAGATGTGAATAAGTTGGATCTGTTCTTAGTCTGCAAAGATATTCGGAAAGAGCACCAACATTCTCAGAGATAGACATTTCATTATCATTAAGTATGACTATAATCTTTTTTTGCAATACACCAGCATTGTTTAATGCTTCTATTGCCATACCGCCAGTAAGAGCGCCATCCCCTATGACAGCAAGAACATTGTAGTCGTCACCCTTCAAATCACGCGCAACAGCCATACCTAAAGCAGCAGAAATAGATGTACTTGAATGACCTGTTCCAAAAGCATCATGCTCGCTTTCACTTCTTTTGGGGAAACCCGAAAGACCTCCATACTGGCGCAAGGTAGCAAACATATCTCTCCTACCGGTAATAATTTTATGAACATAAGACTGATGTCCTACATCCCATACGATTTTATCGTTTGGTGTATTAAAAACTTTGTGCAAGGCCAATGTTAATTCAACAACACCTAAATTAGGTGCTAAATGTCCACCTGTTTTCGAAATAACATTTACCAGAAATTTTCTAATTTCTTGCGCTAGTTTCGTCATTTCTTCAATATTTAGTTTTTTCAAATCTGTGGGCGAATCAATTTTATTTAAAAACTGCACTGAATATTCCTTCCTTTTTTAAAGGTATAGCTATCACTTTATTATCAAGATTTGCGATTGCAAACCATATTTGCAATATAACGAAGCGGCTCTGCGTTATCACCAAAAATTTCAAGACAACCTAAAGCTTCCTTAGTCGTTTTTTCTGCCAAAGCTTTAGCACCATCTAAGGTGCAAAGAGTTACATAAGTAGTTTTCGAATTCTTGACATCACTGCCGGAAGTTTTTCCCATTTCCTGCAAATTGCCTTCTACGTCCAGAATATCATCAGTGATTTGAAATGCTAAACCAATCAAATCAGCAAATCTTGTCAAAGCAAGTAATTGCTGGCTGTCTGCCCCGGCAAGACGTGCCCCTGATCTTACCGAAGCAATGAACATTGCACCTGTTTTAGCCGCATGCAGTTTGTTCAACTCATCAATTGATATTTCTCTGTTTTCCGCATCAATGTCAAGAGCTTGACCGCCAACCATTCCATAATTGCCGGCACACATTGCTACTTCACGTATGGTTTCAATCAAAACATCCGGATTTACATTTTTTTGCTCCAGCATCACTTCAAAAGCCAGCGTAAGAAGAGCATCGCCGGCCAGCAAAGCCATAGCATCACCATAAACCTTGTGGTTAGTCAGTCTTCCTCTTCTGTAATCATCATTATCCATCAGAGGCAAATCATCGTGAATCAAAGAATACGTATGGATCATTTCCAACCCACATGCAACAGCAAGATAATTATAACCATTGTCGCCAACTGAATCAGCTGTAGCCATCAAAAGCAGCGGACGTATACGTTTTCCACCTGCTAAAAGGCTATAATTCATAGCTTCATCCACACGAGATATTCCTTTTTTTTGCATACGTCTTTCAAGAAAACTATTAACTAATTTTTTTCTATCTTCGTAATACTTTGTAAAATCCATACTATTCTTCAACCTCTCTAAATGGTACATGTTTATAATTTCCGTCATTTGTCGCAATCACTTTTTGAACTTCTTGCTGAGCAGTATTTAATTTAGCATGACATATTTGGCTTAACTCTACGCCCTCTTTAAAAGTTTCCAATGCTTCTTCCAAAGATAAGTCGCCACTTTCCAAGCGCTGAACATTTGCTTCGAGTTTACTTAACGCTTCTTCAAATTTCATATCTTTGATTTTCTTTTTTACTGCCATAACAATTTACCGCCTTTTCAAATCTTCTACAACAGATATAATAAATCCGTCTGCTGTAACTGTTTCTATTGATTCACCAATACTTACATCATTGATTGTTTTTATAATTGTTCCATCATCTTTTCTTGCTATGCTATATCCTTTGCCCATAATATTTAATGGACTTGAAGCATCAAGTCTTGTTACCAGCAATGCATATTTATGTTCATATGCTTGCTTTATGCCCTTCATTGAAAGAAATAAACGATTAAGACCATCATCAACCGCAATTTTTTTGTCAGCTAACCACCTGTCAGGTTCCCTAAGGACCAAAGCATTTGACATTTCTAAGGTTTTATTTTCACTTCTTTCAAGGAAAGAGGTAATCGCAAGCGTATTTCTCTTGTGCAACTGATCAAGATGTCTGATAAGCTCCAGAACATTAGGAACAACTATTTCAGCTGCTTGTGACGGAGTTGCCGCCCTACGGTCTGATGCAAAATCAGCAAGCGTAAAATCCGTTTCATGTCCGATAGCGGTTACTATCGGAATTTCTGAGGAAGCAATAGCCCTGACAACCTTTTCTTCATTGAATGCCCACAAATCTTCTATGGAGCCGCCACCTCTTCCAACTATAAGAACTTCAGCAAGATTGTGCCTATTCATAAAAGCGATTGCTTTAACTATTTCATCGCTAGCACCCTCTCCTTGTACCTTTACAGGGAAAAATACTAATTTGACACCAGGGCTTCGTCTTTTCGATACTGTTATTATATCGTGAATGGCCGCACCTGATTGCGATGTTATAATACCAATACTTTGTGGCTGGGAAGGTAATTCACGTTTCCTTGCAGAAGAAAATAATCCCTCCTGCTCAAGCTTTTGTTTCAACTTTTCGTAGGCCACCATTAAATCGCCTGCACCACTGGCAATCATTATATCAACATATAACTGGTAAATACCGTCACGTTCATAAACACCAATACGCCCAATAGCTAAAACTTGATCACCATCTTTAGGTGAAAACTTAAGTTCAGCAGCTCTTCCTCGGAACATGACTGCCTTGAGGACGCTGTTTTTATCCTTTAGTGTAAAATAACAATGCCCAGAAGCATATCTTCTAAAATTTGAGATTTCTCCCTGAAGTTGAATGTTGTAGAATTCGGCATGTGTTTCAATCATTTGCTTTATTATTCTGTTAACATCGCTAACCGTGTAGATATTCTCAATCATCACATTTCTCCAAAAATCTTCTTGCCGCAGCAGCACAGCCAATAGCATTGTCAGAACTATATAGCGAATCTGGTACATAAAGCATTATATTATTAACTGCAAGTTTTTCACTGAGATATTTTCTAATATATTTATTAGCTGTCACGCCGCCTACCACGAGAACCTCCGATATCTTATGTTCTCGTGCTGCATTCAAAATGCAGCGGGAAAATGATTCTGCCAACGAGTTTTCAACACCAAGAGCAATTCTTTCAGGTTCAATGCCAGTATCGATTGCCCTTAAAGCAGCTGTTGCCGGGCCAGAAAGACTAATTTCGCAATCTCTTACTGCAACTGGCAAGGAATATATTTCATCACTTTGCGCCGCAATTTTCTCTAGTTCGGCGCCGGCAGGGAACTTCAGGCCTAAGGCGACACCAACTCTATCGACATATTGTCCAGCATTCAGATCAATACTGCCGCCAATTTCGCTAAGCGTAAAGTTGCCTGTAGCTTTTGCTTCAGCTAATAACAAATCAGTTGTCCCACCTGAAGCATGTAACATCAAGAATTTTCTTGAACCGTTAAATCCCGATGACCATATTCCTGCTTCGAGATGATTTTCTTGGTGACTTATAGGAATTAGTTCTGCTCGCAATATAGCAGCTAAAGACCTCGCGGCTCCATAACCAGACAAAAAAGCCGGCATATATGAATTTTCAATCGGTCTTGGCTGTTTAGAAACACCAATACCGATAATATTCATATCATGCCGGTAAAATATCTTTTCTATTAATTCCGGCAGGTTGCGAGTGTGCTGAAAGACCATTTCAGACTGTGCCAAGCCACGTTTTCCTGGCTTAACTTCCAAAACACGGCGTACCTCATCAACCAAATTCCCCTGCCTGTCAAGAACCGCCACTGATGTGGTATAGCAGCTTGTGTCAATCCCTAAATAGACATCAAATGCTTTCATGGTTCTTAACCATCTTCCCTAGCACACCATTAATAAAGCGGCCTGAATCTTCAGTGCCATACTTTTTTGCGACCTCAACAGCTTCATTAATTGCTACAGAGGAAGCAATAGGATCAGGAGAAATAAAAATTTCATAAATTGCTATGCGCAAAATATTACGGTCCACGGCAGGCATGCGCTCTACTGCCCAGTCAATTGCATAGGCTGCTATTTTAGCATCAATAGCGGACAAGTTAGTAAGAATACCATCCAAAAGAGCCAAAGCATATGCATCCTCATCTTCCGAAATTTCACCTTCTTTGGCAGCAGTAAAAGCTGTCAATGGTGCAGTATCTTTTGAAAAATCTATTTGAAACAAACTTTTTAAAACAAGTTCACGTGCATTTCTACGACTCATATTTTTCCTCTTTCATTATTATTATCGATGATGACCTGGTGGCAGAAGCCTATCAAGTACATCCATTAAATCTTCCTTGTTGTCTATTCGTTTGCCAAGCAAATATCCTGCTGTTATACATATCAACAAGAAGATAGTCTGGAAAAACCCCAGAATCAAGAACATCGCGCCAATGATCAGGCCAAATAGTGACCCCACGAGACGCCCTCTGTAATTTTCCCACAGATTTTGCAAGATCTCAGAAAACATAAAGCTATCTCCTCTCTCTTTGAATTAGTATCTTTATTTTTTAGCCTGTATGTGTTTGAAGAATACTTCAATATCTTTAACTTCAACCCCAAGCGTTGACATAACACTTTTACGAATTACCTGCTTCATTTCATCAGTAGTATCAGGAATATTAATAGCTGGTTCGATAGATGAATTAATACGCAAATTTAAAGCATTATCAATCATTTTTGCGGAAGCTTTGGCATTGTGAACACCATAAATATCATTAGCAAGTTCTGATACATAATCCTCAACGGCATTCTTACTGACATGAATTTTACCTTCTTTGTCATCGCCCAAAGAAAGCGTACTTACGCCGGTACCACCAAGACCAGTTACTAACAAACGGAGGCTGACCAGCAAAAGAACAACCCCACCGACAGCATATTCCCATTTTCCCGGTATTGTAGCGCAAAAAGCATAAACAGTAGTAGGTGCAATTATTTGCAAAGCAAATAAAACCAAAAAGACAGCTACTACAGCCATCAAGATTGTGTATAAGGTTAAAATAATCCTATCAGGTATACCCATACTTAAAATCCCTCTTTCCTGTAACTACTTCAAAAATTTTCTTGCTCTTCAATTTCTTTTGCAATCCGTCTTGCAATTCCCTGTACATGAATATCAACAGCGGCAACTTCAAATCCAGTCATGCTTTCGACGGCTTCTTTTACTTTTTCCTGAATTTCTATAGCAACCTCTGGTATACAGATACCATATTCAATAATAACATAAATCTCAACAGTAACAGTTTTGCCGGTTACTATAACTTTCACGCCTTTAGAGAAGTTTTTCTTGCCGAGAAGTTCAGCTATGCCGCCGGCCAAGCCTCCACTCATCCCAGCAACGCCAGCAACTTCTGTGGCTGCCAATCCAGCAACAATACTTATGACTTCATCTGCAATCTTTACAGAACCAACTTCTTCAGGAATATCGCCTTGCTCACTTCCATCTACTTTTACTTGTTCAATATCATGGTCCTCATTCATGGCTGGCCCTCCTTGAACTAAATGCAAAAAACCTGCAACGTTACTGCTTAATTATACCATAGGTTCCTTAGCAATGCCACGTAAAGACAACGAACAATACTTATATTCAATTATAAATAGAAAAACGCTCAAAAATGAGCGTTTTAATAATTAAGCACGTTCTATGTACTCACCAGTTCTGGTATCTATTCTAAGAACATCACCTTCATTGATAAAGAGAGGAACTTTTACGACATAACCAGTATCGAGTTTTGCCGGCTTGCTGCCGCCTGTTGCGGTATCGCCACGGATGCCAGGATCTGTCTCAACAACTTTTAACTCTACAGTATTAGGTAAATCAATTCCGAGAATACGGCCTTCATAAATCATGATTTTAACATCCATATTTTCTTTCAGGAAATTCACTGCAGCGCCCAGTTGTTCTTTGGTAAGTTCAACTTGCTCATAATTTTCATTATCCATAAAATTATATGCACCGTCACCCTCGTATAGGTATTGCATCTCTCTACGATCGATATGGGCTTTGGGCAAACGTTCACCTGCATTGAAAGTACGCTCAACTACAGAGCCTGTGCAAAGGTTGCGCATTTTGGCACGTACAAACGCAGCGCCTTTTCCTGGTTTTACATGTTGGAACTCAACTACCTGCCACGCATCGCCATCAATGGTAACAGTTACGTTAGTTTTGAATTCATTTGTTGAAATCATATTAACCCTCCTGAATTTAAAATACTAATTAATCTCAAACAACTGCTTACTAGCATTTGTCAAAATATTACAACCATCAGGTGCAATTACAATGACATCTTCTATACGAACCCCGCCTTTGCCGGGTATGTATATACCTGGTTCTACAGTAACAACCATGTTCGTTTCTAATTTTTCCTTGCCACGTTTGGAAGCAACAGGTAATTCATGTATATCTAATCCAACACCATGGCCCAAACCATGTCCGAAATACTGACCATAACCATGGCTTGTTATAAAACTGCGTACTATGGCATCAAGTTCTGCACCTGTTATGCCTGCCCTGGCATTTTTAATTCCCAACAGCTGCGCTTCTCTTACTAATTCATAAAGCTCTTGTTGCCAGGAAGAAGCGTTGCCCATCACTACGGTTCGCGTTATATCAGAATGATATCCAGCATAAATAGCTCCGAAATCAAACGTTACAAAATCACCGTTTTCGAAGATTTTAGAGGTGGCAATACCATGAGGTAACGCCGACCTTATTCCCGAAGCAACAATTGTCGCGAATGAAACTCCTTCGGAACCAAGCCTGCGCATTTCAAACTCAAGTAATGCTGCTGCTTCTGTTTCGCTCATGCCTGGATGCAGGTTGTTAAGCATAAATTCAAAAGCCTTATCAGAAATATCAACAGCTTTTTTTATCAGTTCTATTTCTGTTTCATCTTTAATACTTCGCAAATCAACAAGAGAAATACTTGATAAATTGGCATCAACCATTTGGTTTCTCAGACAATCAAAGTCATGATACGAAAAGCAATCACCGTCAAAACCAATACGCTTACCAGAAATATTTAATTTACCCGCAATTTCCCACAATCCATCTTTATGCTCAATTACCAAGCATTCTGAGGCCTGAGATGCAGCCTGCAATGTGTATCTTGAATCAGTGATAATAATAGCTTGCTCCTTATCAACAAAAACAAGACTATCATCACCAGAAAAGCCCGTAAAATAGCGAATAGAAGACAAACCCTTGATAAAAACACCTGATAAACCATTATCCTGAAGAAATTGTCTGAGTCTATCCATTCTATTCATAATAACACGTCCTGGGAAAATTTGTAAAAATTAAACAATTACTTAGACATTTTATCATATTTTTTCTTATTTGCCTATTCACATTCTCGAAAATTTTCCAGTATTTCCACAGCAAACGGGAGATTGCCGAGAATTAACAAGACATCAGCAACTGTATCAGGCGTGCCAAGTAATTTAATAATGCCATCACTTGCATTTATCGTGCTAACAAGTGCTAAGTGTTCATGGCCTTCCATAATTCTTGTTATATCCGCAATTTGTGATTTCAATACTTTTGCATAAATAATGCCTCTGTCGTAATTCATTTGCTTTTTCTCCGCAATAGTGAGTATGGCTGTAAATATGTTGATGTTTTGATAGTAAATACTTGTTGCACTCGGTTAGCAACTTCAAATTGATTGCCGCTCTCATCACGCATATCATTCAAAGCCAGCTCCATTAATGTACCATCTGGCATTAAAACTTCTAGATTTTCGCCGGCGAGCATTTTATTGCGTTGTTCTATATATGCTGTGTCTGTTTCTTTATCGTAATCAATAACAACACCAACAAAATCACGCGTTTGGATATAACTGGATGTTGTATAGATTTGACCATTTTCATCTGGTCTATTTACTGCAAAACCATAAAAATATGGTCTGTGCGAAACTTTTTCCAATTCATCCTTCCACTCGCTTTTTATAGAAAATTCCTTAGGATTACTACACCAGGCATCTATTGCCTTTCTATAAACGCTCACAACAGTAGCTACATAATGTACACTTTTCATGCGTCCTTCAATTTTAAGGCTGTCCACACCTGCTTCAATAAGTTCAGGAATAAGATCAAGCAAGCAAAGATCCTTAGAATTCATTATATATGTGCCTCGTTCATCTTCCTCTATTGGAAAAGCTTGCTCAGGCCTGTTTTGCTCAACCAGTTGATAGTTCCATCTGCATACCTGAGCGCATTCTCCACGATTGCCATCGCGTCCCGTAAGATAACTGCTGAGATAACAACGGCCTGAATAAGAAATACACATAGCTCCATGAACGAATGTTTCCAGCTCAACATCACATTTATTATTAATTTCACTTATTTCTTCAATTGATAGTTCTCTAGCCAAAACAACACGTTCAGCACCGAGACTTTTCCAAGCTTGGGCGGCTGCCCAATTACAGGTATTGGCTTGAGTACTTACATGTAACGACATATCAGGAACAACTTGTCTGGCAATATTCCACACACCAAAATCTGAAATAAGCAGAGCATCTACTCCCGCCTCTTCAAGACTTAAAAGATATTCAGGCAAATCAGCAATATCTTCATTATGAGCAAATATATTGACTGTCACATATACTTTTTTCCCAAGACCATGAGCGAATACTACAGCTTCTTTGATTTCTGCTATGCTAAAATTCGCAGCATATGCTCGCAAGCCAAACTTATTACCACCAAGATAAACCGCATCCGCTCCATATAAAAGCGCCATTTTGCATTTTTCCATATTGCCAGCAGGAGCTAGCAGTTCTGGCTTTTTACGTACAGACATAATTTTCTCTCCAATTTAAATTCTATTTTTTATTGAGGTCCATGTATTTTTTCAATCTCTTTCAAATGCTCTTGATATGTTTCAGTAAAATGATGGTGACCTTCCAAATCAGCAACAAAATACAAATAATTTGTCTGTTTAGGCTCTAAAACCGCCTCGATTGTGGAAATGCTCGGACTAGCAATAGGTCCTGGAGGTAATTCAGCGTATAGATATGTGTTATAAGGAGAATCTATCTTGGTATCTGCGATAGTTATCTCCTTTTTTTGAACACCGAGGATATATTGAATTGTCGTATCAGATTGTATAGGCATTTGAATCTGTAATCTTTTAAGAAAAACACCTGCAATTATAGGTCTTTCTTCAGGAAAAACAGCTTCTTTCTCTACAAGCGAAGCTAAATTCACTAAATCACGAATACTCATGTTTTTATTCTTAGCTTTCTGACGTATGTTATCAGTCAATTGATTATCAAACTCTTTTACCATAATAGCCAAGATTTCCTTTTCACTAATACCTGGCGAAAGATAATAAGTTGATGGATAAGCAAATCCCTCAGCTTTAAAAAGTACATTTTTGTTGTCTGTTTCCATATAAGAATAGGGTGTATAGTCCTTAGCCGCTTTCTTAAATTCATCTGAACTGCCAAGGCCATTTTCCTCAATTTTCTTTGCGATTTGCTCTACAGTATATCCTTCTGGAATTGTTATTGTTTTAAATCTTACTTGCCCTTTAGAAAACAACTTAATAATCTCCCAATTTGACATACCACTTGTTATTTCATATTCACCGGCTTGTAGGGAACGTTCCATTTTGGCAAACTTAGATTGTATTCTGAAAAATACAGGAGAATTAATCAGTTTATTATTTTGTAACAATGTTGCGATATCGGCATTAGTCATACCGGGAGCAACAGTTATTATTATATTTTCTCCCGTCGCTAAATTTTTATTGCTGTTAGCATTAAATATTAGTCCCATAAAAACTGTTGCTAATACCAAAACACAGCCAATGATTATAACCAACTTTTTTGGGCTCATTTTCCCTCTCCATCCTGGCAAACAATAAGTATTAAAACCAAAAAATGCTGGGTAGATAGCTACCCAGCATCAATTCAAATTACTCTTCTGAAGAATTCACCATTTCTTCATATGCTGTTTTCACAGCTTCAAATTCTTCCTCAGTTGGGTCTAAATAGACGGCTTCACCATCTTCATCAAAATCAATGCGAGCAATGTAAACATCAGGCTCACCATCTTCATCATGGCAATCGCACTCTTCATCTTCGCAATCACAATCATCAATTGGAACCAACAAAGCAAAATTCTTGTCACCTAGTGGGATTACCATTTCTTCTCTGTAATAGAATTCATTGCCTTCATCATCGCTCATTACAACGATCTGCTCGTCATCTTCTAACATTTCTAACTCTTTATCATCCATGGCGGCACCTCTTTTTATTTTATTCTTATTAATTCTATACTAGATAAAAGCTACTGTCAAACAATCAGCGTAAAACAGCATCATCTACCTATTTCTGCTATCTAAATAATTTTGCAATATAACTACCGCAGCCATCATATCAATTATTTTTTTTCGCTTATCTCTTCTCATATCTGCCGTAATCAAAACCTTTTCAGCGGCAACGGTAGATAACCTTTCGTCCCATAAAACAACCTCAAGGGCGGGAAACTTTTCTTTAACTTCATCAGCGAAAACTTCACAGAACTGAGCCCTCTCACCGATAGTCCCATTCATATTTTTGGGATAACCTATCACAATCTTGTCAACTTCATTATCAGTGATAATTTTTTCCAGCTTCGCAAAATCGCTTTCTTTCTGGCCTCTGCGAATCGTTTCAAGACCGCGGGCAATAAGTCCTGTAGCATCGCTAAGCGCGACGCCAATAGTTTTTGTGCCCAAATCTAAGGCCATAATTCTCATATAAGACCTTCCTTCACTTTCTATCTTTCAAGTAACTTACAACCAGTTCTTCAATTAATTCATAACGCTCAAATTGGCGTATTTTACTTCTGGCATCGCCATGACTTGTAATGTATGTAGGATCACCAGACAAAAGATACCCCGCCAACTGCTCAACAGGATTGTATCCTTTTTCTTCAAAGGCCTTACAGACTTCGGCAATAGTTTTAGCTACGTTTTTATTCTCAGGATTACGTTTAAACATCATAGTTTCTTGCGATACATCACTCATGGCTATCCCTCCTCTGACTCTTATCTTCATTCTAACACAAACCGAAAGAAAAAATAAGGAAGGAATTAAAATTCCTTCCTACTGATAATTACTTTACTTGTCCTGCAATTATATTCCAGGCAGCATCAAGGGCTTCTTGCAACTTATTAATGTCTTTGCCGCCGGCCTGCGCCATATCAGGTCTCCCACCGCCGTTACCGCCAGTTATCTTAGCTACCTCTTTAACAATATTACCGCAATGAATACCAGCCTTAGTGGCATCTTTGGTTGCCATGGCAAGAATGTTTATCTTGTCTTCCGCTGCTACATTTGCAAGTACAACTACGCCTCCAACTTTATCACGCATTTTGTCACCGAGTGAACGAAGTGCATCTACATCATCGACAGTAACCGACTGCACTAAGGCTTTTATACCCTTAAAGTCCTTAACTTTACTATCAATTTCATCAAGTTGAGATGAAGCAATTTTTTCAGACATTTCATTTGCTTTTAACTCTGCATTTTTAAGCTCTGTCTGCAAGCTTTCAATTCTACCAAGAATATCGCTTGTGCGGCATTTCAGACTTTGAGCAATATTTCTTACTAAAGTTTCTGTTTCATTAACAAATGCTAATGCGCCATGACCTGTTACCGCTTCAATTCTACGAACGCCTGCACCGCTGCTTGACTCAGATATTATTTTAAACATGCCGATAAGTGCTGTATTATTAACATGAACGCCACCGCAAAGTTCCATACTGAAGCCAGGAACACTTACCACACGGACAACATCGCCATATTTCTCACCAAACAACGCCATAGCTCCCATAGCCTTTGCTTTGCTTATTTCTGTTTCTGTTATATCAACATCAAGTGAATCTAAAATGCGCTCGTTGACAATGGTTTCAACTCTTTTCAATTCTTCTTCAGTTACTTGTGAAAAGTGTGAAAAATCGAAACGAAGACGGTCTGGACCGACATAACTGCCAGCTTGATTAACATGTGATCCTAATACTTCTTTTAATGCAGCATGCAGTAGATGGGTTGCAGTATGATTTCTAGCAATATCATTTTTCCGCTGACGATTAACCTCAGTAACAACTTGCTCACCTGAATTAATGGTGCCTTCAGTTACATGGCCAATAAGAATAGTAGAACCATTGGGCAATTTTTTTGTATTAGTTACTTCCACAACACCCGACGGTGCGACCAAACGACCTGTGTCACCCATTTGGCCGCCACCCTCTGCGTGGAAAGGAGTCACGTCCAGAATTACGGCAACACACTCTCCATCTGCCACTATTTGCACCGGCTGTGGATTCTGTTGTTCGTAAAGCAAAACAACTTTGCCCTCTTTGACGTCTTCGTTTACTAATAATTTTTCTGCCTCAAACGCTGTTGTATTATAAACAACCGGCAGACATTCTTTATCAGCGCGTGCGCAGCGAGCTCTTTCTTTCTGTTCCATCATTGCCTTGTCAAAACCATCTTTATCCATGGACATTGAATTTTCTTCCAAAATTTCAGCAGTCAATTCCCATGGGAAACCAAAAGTGTCGTACAACTTAAAAGCTGAAGCGCTATTAAGCACTTTTGCACCAGTTTCACGTAAAGAAGCAATCTCTTGGTTCAATATTTCAGTACCCTGTTGTAAAGTCTGCATGAAACGCGTTTCTTCCATTTCAACGACTTTTTTAATATAATCTCGTTTTTCAGCCATTTCAGGATAGACGCCTGCGAATATCTTAATTACAACATCTACAGCATCTGCAAGAAATAGCTTATTTATACCTATAAGACGACCATGTCTTACTGCTCTGCGCAAAATTCTCCTTAAAACATAACCTCTGCCTTCATTTGAAGGTAAAACGCCATCGCTTATCATAACAGAAAGGCTACGGGCATGATCGGCAATAACTTTCAATGATATGTCGGTCTTGGAATCAGTTCCAAATTTTTTATTTGCTACTGCTGCAGCATATTCAATTATCGGGAATATCAAGTCTGTTTCAAAGTTTGATTTTTTGTTTTGCAAAACGGACGCAAGGCGTTCCAGACCAGCACCGGTATCAATGTTTTTGTTCTTGAGCGGTGTGTAGGTACCATCATCATTCTGGTTGTATTGTGTGAAGACCAGATTCCAAATCTCCAGATAGCGGTCACAATCACACCCTACAGCACAATCAGGCTTGCCACAGCCCCTATCTTCACCAAGATCTACATGTATCTCAGAACAAGGACCACATGGACCGGACCCAATCTCCCAAAAATTCTCTTCCATGCGAATAATGCGTTCAGCTGGTACACCAACAACATTGTGCCAGATGTCAAAAGCTTCATCGTCATCAGTATATATAGTGATCCATAACTTATCGCCAGGTATTTCCAGCACTTCTGTCAGAAATTCCCAGCTCCATGGTATAACTTCTTTTTTGAAATAATCGCCAAAAGAGAAATTGCCCAACATTTCAAAAAAAGTATGATGTCTCGCGGTCCTGCCAACATTTTCGATGTCACCGGTACGAACGCATTTCTGACAAGTTGTAATTCTTGGACTTGGCGGTTTCATTTTTCCTGTAAAAAAAGGTTTGAACGGTGCCATACCAGCACCAATTAACAATAAAGTAGGATCATCTTGAGGAATCAAAGAGGCACTCGGTTGTATTAAATGTCCTCGTTCTGCAAAGAAATTCAGAAAAGCCTCTCGTATTTCATTACCAGTCATATTTTTCATTATTATTTATCGCCCCTTGTTTCCATGTAAACACACGAAAAATTATACAAAATTTGCTCTATTATGTCAATTCAGCTCGATTTTATGCTGTTTAAGATTGTGCCGCCGCCTATGCAATAATCATTTTCATAAAAAACTGCTGCCTGCCCCGGTGCAATACCGCGTAGTGGCAATTCTAAGGTAACTTTTACCTGTCCTTCAACAGGACCCGGTTCAATAAATGCATCAACAGGCTTGGAATTATAGCGGATTTTAACTTTAACAGCCTTTTTTTCTTTCAAGGATAGTCCGTCGCTAAATACTGCTTCAGTGACAATCATACCATCACGCAGTGATTCTTCTGCATCTGCAAGTACTATAACGTTTTTTTCTGCATCAATCTCAACAACATACAAAGGTGTAGCCGCTGCAATGCCAAGACCTTTACGCTGGCCGATGGTATAATGCGAGATACCATGATGCTTACCCAATATCTGCCCCTTAGAATTTATAATACTACCTGCTTTTTCGCGGAAAAACGAATTGAGAAAACGATGATAATCATTATCAGGTATAAAGCATATGTCCTGACTGTCCTTCTTATTGAATACCGGAAGATTAAACTCTTTCGCCAGTTCCCTGACCTGTACTTTATCATAGTCACCCAAAGGAAACATAACATGATTAAGTTGTTCCTGATTTAAGTGATAAAGGACATAGCTCTGATCTTTTGCAATATTTCTTGCCATAGCCACATGTTTAAAGCCTTCGGCATCTTCTATTATACTGGCATAATGTCCGGTAGCTAAATAATCTGCGCCAAGTTCCCTGGCTTTATCATAAAGAGCACCAAACTTAACTTTTTTATTACAAAAAACACAAGGGTTGGGTGTCCTGCCGGCTTTATACTCGTTCAAAAAGTACTGCACAACGGTTTTCCTGAAAAAATCATTGAAATCTAATATATGGTGTTCGATTCCCAATAAGCTCGCAACTGTTGCAGCATCTTTTTCGGCAGATACCAACTGTTCCATTGGCACATTGGCCTGCTTATCAACCCAGAGCCTCATAGTAATTCCTATTACTTTGTATCCTTTTTGCAACAGTAAAGCGGCGGCAACAGAACTGTCAACGCCACCGCTCATCGCTATCGCAACTGTCTTATTGTTTAGCATGCTTATCGCTCCTGCAAAGATCTTCCAATGTAATACCATCAAGCACCTTGCTTATACTGTCAGCAACTTTAGCCCAAATACCCTGCGTAACACAGTCATCACATTTTTCACAATAATGTTTATCATTTTTATCAACGCTGAGCAAACAATCGACGGGAACAATCGGTCCCTCCATAACACGTATTATGTCTCCAACTGTAATCTCCTTAGGCTCTCTAGTTAAGTAATAACCACCCTGAGCTCCCCTGGTGCTTTTAACCAGCCCGGCTTTTCTGAGTTGACCCATCAATTGTTCGAGATAATGCTCGGAAATTTGTTGCCTTTCCGCTACATTTTTTATTGAAATTGGCACTTTATCAGCAGAATTCATAGCTAGGTCATACATTGCAGTAACGCCGTATCTGCCTTTAGTCGAAAGCTTCATCATAAAATTCCCACCTATTCAAATCAATTTCTACTAATTTACTAAAGAATAACAATTGTAAAAAAATATGTCAATTAACTTTTTAAAATTGTTATTTATCTTTTCTCACTAGTTCTTTCTCTTCTCCAATAGGCTTAGGTTCATAATACTTTACATCTGCCAGTGCATCCGGAAGATATTGCTGTTTAACATGCCCGCCAGCGTAATCATGAGGATAAAGATAACCTGTGCCATTACCCAATTTTGCAGCGCCGGGATAATGTGCATCTCGCAGATGCTTAGGTACTTGCCCACAATTTTTGGTTCGAACATCTTCCATTGCTTTAGCAATACCTATATAGCAACTATTACTTTTAGGAGCATTAGCAATATAACAAACAGCTTGTGACAAAGGAATCTGAGCTTCCGGCAAACCTACAAAATGAGCTGCCTGGGCTGCGGCATTAGCAACAAGCAATGCATTTGGATCAGCATTTCCAACATCTTCAGAAGCACAAATCAAAATTCTCCTGGCAATAAACCTGACATCTTCTCCACTTTCAATCAACCTTGCCAGATAATGTAAAGCAGCGTCAGCATCTGAACCCCGCATGCTTTTGATAAAGGCAGAAATAATATCATAATGATAATCGCCATTCTTATCGTACTGGAGCACAACATTGCCAAGCACAAGCTTAAGAACGTTTACATCAAGCTCTTTACTATTTTCTGCCAGCATTGCTATTGCTTGTTCTAATACGTTCAACGCTCTCCTGGCATCTCCATTGGCGAAATTTGCTACAACATCTATAGCTTCATCTGTGATTTTAATACCAGTTTCACCGTACCCATTGATTTTATCCGATAAGGCTCTTTTTATAATTTGTTTGATATCCTCTTCAGTCAGCTGCTCTAATCGAATTACCTTCATTCTTGACAAGAGAGGAGAGTTGATTTCAAAGAAAGGGTTTTCTGTTGTGGCACCAATTAATACTATAGTGCCATTTTCCACATAAGGCAAAAGCACATCTTGCTGTGCTTTATTAAAGCGATGAATTTCATCTATAAAAATGATCGTACGGCCAATGCCCGCTCTTTGCCTCTCAACAGCGCTCGCTAACAGCTTCCGCAATTCAGGGACACCTGAGGAAACGGCATTAATTGATTCAAAGATACTTCCTGTTAATTCAGCAATAACTTTGGCAAGTGTTGTTTTACCTGTGCCAGGTGGTCCATAAAAGATAATAGATGGTATGGAATCATTTTCAATCATGCGTCGCAAATAGCTATTTTTACCTATAACTTTTTCTTGACCAACAAAGTCAAACAAATTTTTAGGTCTCAATTTATCAGCTAAAGGCTTTGGTGCCATACTCGTAAATAAGCTATCCATCATTACTATAACCCCCTGACTGCTTTAATTATAAAAAAGGCACCAGCAAAAAGCCAGCGCCTAAAAATCAATCTTTGTTCAAAATGTCGCGAACTATCAACGAAGCAATCAAAAGTCCTGCTGTAGCTGGCACAAACACAAGGCTTCCTGGTACGTTTGATTTTATTGTTTTTTGCGGTTCTTCAACCGAAAATACTACCTTTACGCCACTCACTATGCCAGCTTGGCGCAACTTAGTCCGAACCGTTCTGGCCAAAGGACACGTATGCGTTTTGCATATATCAGCAACCTTAAGCATTTGAGGATCCAATTTATTGCCTGTACCCATAGCAGAAATTATCGGTATATGGTTGCTAGCTGCCGAAACAATTAAATCTACTTTTGAGTTAACGCTGTCGATAGCATCGGCTATATAAGAATACTTCCGGCCAAATACAACATCAAATTCGCCTGGATTATAGAATTTATCATAAATTTCAATGCAGCATTCAGGATTTATATCCAGTAACCGGTCACGCAAAACAATTGTTTTTCTCATCCCCATAGTAGATTGTAAGGCAGGAAGTTGACGATTTATGTTGCTTGATGCAACGAAATCAGAATCTACCAATAATAAATTCCCTATCCCACTTCTTGCTAAAGACTCTGCGACATATGAACCGACTCCACCCAAACCTACGACAGCAACTGATGCTGATTGTAGCTTTTTGATCGCGTCTTTACCGATAACAATTTCAACACGACTTAAATCCATTTTAAAACCCCTAAAAAATTGCCCCACAATGCCGTCTTATTTCCAAGTTTTGAACCTGCATGTGCAGGTGGGTGCCCTCCCGACCACTTCTGATGTCCACTCAAGGAGGCTTATCATCAATGGCAGGCGCTCTAGGCTCCCAAGGTAAAGGTGTTGGCTCAAAACATGGATTTTTAACGCGCACCGCAGGGATGTAATCTAGCTTAATATTATATTAACAGAAAATGATAATATTATCAAATTTATGCTTTAGATTAATTCTCTTTTTTAACTACGGTTGATCTAATATGCAACTCTCGTAGTTGTTTTTCTTCAACTTCATTAGGAGCCTGCGTCATCAAGCAGCTTGCGCTTTGTGTTTTTGGGAAAGCAATAACATCGCGAATTGAAGGACGTTTTGCCATTATCATAATTAATCTGTCCAAACCAAACGCTAAGCCGCCATGCGGTGGTGCACCAAATTCAAAAGCATCCATAAGGAATCCAAATTTTTCTCTCGCTTGCTCATCAGTAAGACCAATAGCTGTGAAAATTTCTTTTTGGACATCTCTGCGATGAATACGTATACTGCCGCCGCCAATTTCAGTACCATTAAGTACCATATCATAAGCCTTGGCATAAACGCGGCCAGGATCAGACACAAGATATTGCAAATCTTCATCACGAGGAGATGTAAACGGATGATGCATAGCAACAAAACGTTTTTCCTCTTCATCATATTCAAACATTGGGAAATCAACAACCCAGGCAAAAGCTAATTTGTCTTCATCAATAAGACCAAGACGTTTAGCCATTTCAAGGCGAAGAGCACCTAAAGCCTGCGCAACGACTGACTTCTTATCAGCTACAAACAACAGCAAATCTCCCGGTACCGCAGCGCCTGCACTCAAAATAGCTTTCATCTGTTCATCACTAAAGAATTTAGCAATAGGAGATTTAATGCTGCCGTCTTCATTAACTATGATCCAGGCAAGGCCCTTTGCTCCGTAAATGCTGACAAATTCAACCAATCCATCTAATTCTCTGCGGGCAATACTGCCGTAGCCTTTGACATTGATAGCTTTAACTTGTCCAGCATCCTCAAGAACTGCGTTGAATACCTTGAAATCAGAACCTTTGACAGCCTCTGACATATCAACTAATTCCATATCAAAACGCAAATCAGGTTTATCTGAACCGTAACGAGCCATGGCTTCATCCCAAGTCAAGCGTTTGAAAGGCACTTCAAGGTCCCTGTCCAAAGCTCCTTTAAAAACATAAGAAATTAAGCCTTCCATCATTTCCATAACATCTTCTGCTTCGACAAAAGACATTTCCATGTCAAGCTGGGTAAACTCTGGTTGACGGTCAGCGCGTAAATCTTCATCACGGAAACAACGAGCAATCTGGAAATAACTTTCCATACCGGAAACCATTAAAAGCTGCTTAAATATTTGTGGTGATTGTGGCAATGCATAGAACTTGCCAGGATTAACTCTGCTAGGTACCAGATAATCACGAGCTCCTTCCGGAGTGCTCTTAGTCAACATTGGAGTTTCAATTTCTACAAATGAACGATTATCAAGAAAATCACGCATCAATTTAGTAACTTTATGACGCAGAATCAAATTTTTCTGCATTTCCGGGCGGCGTAAATCAAGGTAACGATAACGCAATCTAACGTTTTCATCAACATCCACACCATCCTGAATATAAAATGGCGGTGTTTTAGCAGTATTCAATATCTCCAAAGAAGAAGCTTCAATCTCAATTTCACCAGTAGGTATATTACGATTAATTGTATCCTCAGTTCTTAACCGAACACAACCTTCAACACTTACAACAAATTCATTTCGTACATCTTCGGCAACTTTGAAAGAATCACCAGCTGTTTCTGTGTCAATAACAATCTGGACGACGCCTGAACGATCACGCAAATCAATAAAAATCAAACCACCATGGTCACGGCGTTTTGCAACCCAACCACTCAAATTCACCTGCTGACCAGCTTCTGCTGCCGTTAACAATCCACAATGATGACTGCGCTTAAAACATTTACCCATTTTCTCGCACCTCTGTTTTACATAAAATTGACTTAATACAATCCATTTTAACTTCAGTCTGTTCACTGGTTTTCATATCACGCAAAACAACAAAACCTCGTGATACTTCATCTTCACCAAAAATCAATACCTTTTCAGCCTGCAGACGATTAGCCTGTTTCATCTGTGCTTTCATACTTCTACCCAAACTATCAATTTCTGCCTTCAACCCAGCTTCTCTTAATTCCGTAACGGTTTTGAATGCCAGTGCTGCATATTGTGCAGCCGGTGATATTATAAACACATCAACAGTATTTTCCTGTGTAGCAAGAAGTTGCTGTTTTTCTAATGCCAGCAATACTCTTTCCATCCCCATGGCAAACCCAATGCCTGGGGTGTTCGGCCCACCGACTTCGCTTACGAGGCCGTCATAACGTCCACCACCACCAACTGCACTTTGTGCTCCAAGTGGTGAGTATTGGATTTCGAAAGCCGTCTTAGTGTAATAATCAAGTCCGCGAACAAGATTTGGGTCTATTTCGAATTCCAAGTTTACTGCGTGCAATAAATCCTGCAATTGACTAAAATGCTCTTTACATTCATCACAGAGACACTCGGTCAACAATGGAGCCCCTTTTGCTAATTCCTTGCATTTCTCATTCTTACAATCCAAGATACGTAAAGGATTACGATCATAACGTGATCTGCAGTCCTCACATAATTCACCAAGCTTGGGTGCAAAAAATTCCTTAAGTTTCTCTCTATGGGTAGGTCGACATTTTGGACAACCTACTGAGTTTACCAGTAACTTTAAATCCTTAAGTCCCAGTTCTCTTAAAATTTGCACAGCAAGCATAATTACCTCAGCGTCAATTAGCGCATTACTGGTTCCCAAAGCTTCTACACCAAACTGATGGAATTGACGCAATCTGCCGGCCTGTGGTCTATCATAACGGAACATTGGTCCCATATAGAATAATTTTGTTGGACCTGGTTCCGCGTACAATTTGTTTTCAATATATGCTCTGACAACTGAAGCAGTGTTTTCAGGACGTAATGTAATACTTCTGTTGCCACGGTCAGTGAAAGTATACATCTCTTTTTCTACTACATCCGTCGTATCACCAATACCACGCAAAAATAACTCTGTGTGTTCAAAAATTGGCGTGCGAATTTCTTGATAACCGTAAAGGTCGCTAATGCGTCGCATAACTCTTTCTACATGACGCCAAGCACCAACGCTTGCCGGTAAAATATCTTTTGTTCCCCTTGGGGCCGATGTCAGCAATTTTCTTCCTCCTGTTCATATCTTAAAGCAATTGTTTCAGCTCTTTTTGCAAACAATTGTTGTGCATTAGTTTTATAATCATAAAAGTTTTTTGGCATATGGAACTTATATAAATGATGACCATCCGAAGCAGGAACTTTAGTTGCGGATGACGGTCCAATACCTATTACCGTATACTGTTCTTCCATCATTTGCATATTATAGATACATTCCGTTCCTGGCTTAGCATACCCAATATTAGCTAGATTGCCAAGCATATAATGCTGCCGATACAAATAATAAGGCCCCATGCCGAGTTTTTCAGCGGCTAGAGCAGCATGATCAAATACTAAAGAAGCTTCCTCAGCAGAAATAAATTCATAATCCTTCCACATATGAAAAAGTGGAGAGTTTTTTTTCAAAGCAAGAGTGTGAACTGTAAGGTTTTCAGGATAAAAATCAAGCATCTTGTCCAAAGAATACTCAATGTCATTTATCCCTTCCTGCGGCAAACCAACAATCAAGTCCATATTCACTACCGGAATGTTGGATTTACGAATGGCAGTAAAAGCTTCATAAACTTGCTTAACGTTGTGCTGTCTGCCAATAGTAACCAATGTTCTGTCATGCATCGTTTGTGGGTTGATGCTGATTCTGTTAACGCCGGCTTCTTCCATAGCAAGCAGCTTATCTGCGGTAAGACAATCCGGTCTTCCAGCTTCCACAGTAAATTCACCTATCAAATCAACAGAAAAATTAGTGCTGACACATTTCATTAGTTTCCGAAAAAAAATATCATTCAAACTGGTCGGTGTGCCACCGCCAATATAAAGCGATTTAATATGTAGACCATACATACTTACTAATTGTACCACAGCCCGTATATCTTCTTCAACGCTGTTGCAAAAGTTTTGCTGGAATTCATCTTCAGCTGGCATGACTCCTGCTGGGAAAGAGCAATACAAGCACCGCGAAGGACAATAAGGTACACCGATATATACTGCAATATCCTTGAAGGATTTTGACAAAATAGAATTCTGTTTTTTGGCAATATCCGAAATGAGTTTTGCGTTACTGCCTGCTAATAAGTATTTTTCTACGAGGACCTTCTCCGGGTCTTCACCCGAAAATAAGATTTTATTAGCTAGTTTTCCCGGTCTTACTCCTGTTAAAATGCCCCAAGGAGGATTTGCTATATCAAAAGCTTGTATAAGTACTGATAGCATTGCAATCTTTGCAGAACGTGTCCATTCGCCACGTTCTGCTCGTGTTTCTAATTTACATTCAGCAGAAAGCTTGATACCAGTCAAATCGATGAAATCTGCGCAACAAATCGAAAAAGCTTTATCTGAAGGCTCTGCCGTCAAATAAAGCTCACCGACAATATTATCTTCCTGTACTTTAACTGCTGTAAAACCCAGGAGCGTTAACAGATCTGACAGCGGCTTGTCCAAAATAAAAGGTAAATTCCTTGTTTTCACTAATATTTTTTTAAAATTATCCACTTATTACAGTACCTTCTTATCTTCACTGAAATGCCACAGATGCTTATAAAGCACTTTACAGACTGCAGCCACCGGAACGGCAAAAAGCAAACCCAAAATTCCGAACAACTTGGCTCCTATCAGGAGGCTTAAAATTAATAGAACCGGGTGTAGTTGAATTGATTTTCCCATAATTTTAGGCATCAAATAGTGGGCATCTGTTTGATAAAAAACAAAGTAAAATAGCGCTATTTTCAAAGCTAAAACAGGAGAAACAGCATAAGCGAGAAAGGTTGCCGGCACAGCAACTACAATCGGTCCAACAACAGGCACAAATTCAGCAACCATTGCCAAAAAACCTAAAATCAGAGGATAATCAATACCTAGCAAATAAACGCCTGCCGTAATGCAAACACCAACGAACAATGATAATTTGAACATACCCCTGACATAAGCACTAAGAACATCGCCGAGTTCGTCTAATATAGCGGCTACTCGTGGCTGGGCCTCATAGGAAAAAATATCAATAGCTAATTTTCTTAGTTCGCGCCAGTCTTTTAAAAAATAAAAAGCAAGAAATGGAACTACTATGAGCCCAACGAGCAAAACAGCCATCTCAAAAGTAGATTTCACCAAGGATTTCATCATTTCCAGAATATAACTCATCGCCCAAGCCAATAAGCTGTCAATTAAGGACAATAAGTTTGACGGTAGTTCCGACCTTGTCTGCTGGTCCAAACCAATCCAATCCAAGTTGGAGGAATCAACTTTTTGCATATATTCAGGCAACTCTTTTAAGAACAGATTGACTTCACTAAAAAGAGGCAAAATAATTAATTTTGCAATTAAGTAAAAGAAACCAGACAAAACAACAAAAGCCAAAAGAATTGCTACCGCTTGCGGTATTCGTCTTTTACCAGGCGCTACAGGTATCTTCTCAAATAGTTTGGCAACAGGGTGAAGAACAAAAGCTAAAGCAACTGCAAGCATTATTGGGAAAAGAAATGCTGCAATATGGTAAAAAATAAAAAAAGCACCAAATGCACATGCGATTTTAAAAACAGTATTATTTTTATAACTATTAATCAGATCATTCATTTGAATTATTGCAGAAACGGATTTCTGCGTCTCTCCCAACCTATAGTTGTTGCTGGGCCATGTCCCGGCAAAAGTTTCATTTCATCAGGCAATACCATAATCTTCGTTTTGATGGAATGCAATATTTGAGAATACGAGCCTCCTGGCAAATCGGTTCTGCCAATTGATTCAGAAAAAATAGTATCACCACAGAAAACGGTATCACCGCAAACCAAACAAACTCCGCCCTTGGTATGACCAGGAGTGGCTACAACCTGAAATTTCAGGCCGGCAGCTGTTATTGTTTCACCATCAACCAAAAATTCATCCGTTGCCTTGAATTCACGGCCAGCTCCCATATAAATCGACAGATTGCTGCTCGCCTTGGTAAGCATACCAGCATCAGCTTCGGATATATATACTTTAGCCCCTGTAGCCTCTCTTACCTCATCAACTGCCATTATATGGTCACTATGACCATGTGTTAAAAATATGGCCTCAATAGCTATTCCCTTTTGTCTGATTTTTTCAAGAATCTGCTCAGCGTCTCCACCCGGATCAATTACAACACCAGTTTTTTGTTCTTCATTTATTACTAAATAGCAGTTTGTACCTATTAATCCTACTTCCATTGCAATAATTTTCATCAAAGTCCTCCATTATTAAAAAATCTTTTTACTATCTAACATAATAGTCACCGGGCCATCATTATATAACATGACGGACATATGCGCCTGAAATTGACCAGTTTCAGTTTTAAAACCATCATTTTTTGCCAATTCAACAAAATTCTCATAATACATTCTTGCTTTTTCTGGGGAAGCGGCGTTTT
The DNA here is from genome assembly GCA_964427675.1 of uncultured Acidaminococcales bacterium. Lineage (GTDB taxonomy): Bacteria > Bacillota > Negativicutes > Acidaminococcales > Acidaminococcaceae > RZYP01. The sequence goes on along the minus strand of CAYRVN010000004.1, from coordinate 15,424 downwards.
CAAAAGACGGTCTTCGTCCTTTGCGACAGTCAGCATACAAAGTAAACTGTGAAACAACCAGCAGCTGCCCCTGAACATCCCTGACAGACAAATTCATTTTGCCTTGCATATCTTCAAATATACGTAAATTAGTAATTTTATCGTACAAATATTTTAAATCTTCATCAGAATCTTGTTTCTCTACGCCAAGAAGAATAAGTAATCCCTCATCTATCTTGCCAACAATATCAGCATCTACCTTAACCTCAGCCTGAGAAACACGCTGTATTACTGCTCGCAAAGATTTAACCCCCTATTGATGTCGAAATGATACGTTCAACATTGTATATGCCTTTAATTGATTTAATCTTAGCTATAATATACTCAAGCTGTTCAGCGTTACGTATATCAACACCCATACTGATAAAAGCAGTTTTACGTTTATCAACATGTACATTAAGCGCATTGATGTTAAGCTTAGATTCTGAGGCAACCATCATAATGTTAGCCAAAATGCCAGGCTGATCAACCGCAGAAATTTGAAGCGAAACGCGATATACAGAATCTGTAGCAATATCCCATGCCACTTCAATCATTCTGTTTGCTTCGTCAGAATTAGCCAAAACATTTGGGCAATCTGCTCTGTGTACCGAAATGCCTCTTCCTCTAGTAATATAACCGATAATCTGGTCGCCGGGAATAGGATTGCAACATTTAGCCAATTTGACTAAAATACCATCTTCTCCCTTAACCAAAATGCCATGGCTATTCTGAGCTTTGGAAGTCCGAGGCTTCATATTGGCCAAAAGTTGTGAAAGGTCTTTTGTTGTGCTTTGTTTTTGCTCTTTTTTGTACAAGTCAACTAGTTTAGCAATAACCGTATTAAGAGCAACGCCGCCATATCCAAGAGCAGCAAGTAAATTATCATCAACATCAATATGCAGCTTGGATGCTACATCCCGCAGGTTATCAATTTTGAGCAAAATTTTCGAATCATAACCAAGGCGTTTGCATTCTTTTTCAAGCATCTCACGGCCTTTACTTATGTTTTCCTCGCGCCGCTCTTTTTTGAACCATTGTTTTATTTTATTACGGCTTTCCGACGAGCCAACGATATTAAGCCAGTCTCGGCTTGGTCCATTCGCCTGTTTTGACGTTATAACTTCAACTATATCACCATTATTTAATTTATACTCCAATGGTACTATTCTACCGTTGACCTTTGCACCAACGCAACGATTGCCAACATCAGTATGAATTCTGTAAGCAAAGTCTATCGGGACTGATCCCACCGGTAAATCAATTACATCGCCCCTTGGCGTAAATACAAATACTTCGTCAGCGAATACATCCATCTTAACCGTATTAACAAATTCATGAGGATCTCGCATGTCCTGGTGCCATTCCAAAAGCTGCCTCAACCAGGAAAGCTTTGCATCATAAGTTTTGTCTCCGGACTTTTGCGAATTGCCTGCTTCTTTATAACGCCAATGCGCAGCGATACCAAACTCTGAAATACGATGCATTTCAAAAGTTCGTATTTGTATTTCCAAAGGTTGACCACTCTTAGAGAGGACTGTAGTATGAAGCGACTGATACATATTGGATTTTGGAACTGCGACATAATCTTTGAAACGACCAGGTATTGGTCTCCACAGACTATGAACAACGCCTAACGCACCGTAACAATCTTTTACTGTATCAACTAAAACACGAACAGCCAACAAGTCATAAATCTCACTAATATCTTTGTGATCTCGTAACATTTTTTTATGAATACTGTAAAAATTTTTTGGTCGTCCTTGTATTTCACAATGGATATTTACAGCATCGAGATGTTCCTTTATTTCACCAATTGCTTCTTGTATCATTGCTTCCCGCTCTTGCCGCTTAGCTTGAACCTGCTCAACTAAATCATAATAACAGTCAGGTTCCATGTAACGGAATGACAAATCCTCAAGTTCCCACTTGATTGCATAAATACCTAACCTATGTGCAAGAGGTGCATAGATTTCTAAAGTCTCCCTAGAAATTGACTGCTGCTTATGCGCCGGCATATATTTCATTGTTCGCATATTATGAAGTCGATCAGCAAGCTTTATTAAAACAACGCGAATATCCTTGGCCATGGCAAGGAACATTTTTCTATAATTTTCTACTTGCTGTTCTTCTTTAGAGATGTATTCTATCTTGCTCAATTTTGTTACGCCATCAACAAGGTCTGCAACCTTTTGTCCAAAAAGCTCGGCTACTTTCTCAAGTTTGATATCTGTATCTTCAATCACGTCATGCAAAAAGGCTGCAGCCAGAGTTAATTCGTCCAGCTGTAGCTTAGCAAGAATCATAGCTACTCCTAGCGGGTGTATTATGTATGGCTCGCCAGAAGCTCTTCGTTGTTTCATATGTGCTTCCGCTGCCATTTCATAGGCTTTACGTACAAATGTAACCTGTTCAGGTGATAAATATTTAGCTATATTATCAAAAAAATCTTCCACGTTATAAACAGGATCAACTTCAGGCATCATAAACCTCCACTATTATCCTTCACTCCCAGATATCGGCTATTTGCGCTGCAGTAACCCTCATATTCTGCTGGCAGATAGTAACCCTGTTGTGATACTCCTCTTGCAATCGACAAAAGGTTTTCGAATTGCTTAATTCATTTTTTCGATTTGATTTGAGACTTATCTGCCCATGAGCCACGTTAATAAATCCTAACTCCTCAAAAATTTTCAGGCTTTCAGCTGATATTACACAATCAATTCCAATATTCTTTGTAATAAGGTCTTTAATATTCGCAACACTTTGCTTCTTTAACAGCTCAGTAAGATACTTATACTCGGTTATTAAGGTTTGTCTGATCGGATATTTTGTTATAGTCGAATTAGACCAGGCGGCATAATCTTTTTGATTAAAAAGCAAGTATAAACAACCTTTATACCATGCTGGCAAAGGAAATGATTCCTTTGTGAAAATGTTGGCATCTGGCAGATCATAGAAAACAACTGCATCTGCTTCTTTTGTACATAATTCATTTTCATACGTTACAATATCACAATTATCTATAACTGATTCTGGTAAAGTTTGTCTACCTTTATTTACATATACTACTGTTTTTTTTGACTTTTGTAAAATATTTTTTAAAATAATATCTTTTGCTTCAAAGTAATTACGATAATCAATTATTTTATTTTTTAATTCTATGGCAAATAAAAGCAAATCAATGCTTTCCATGCCATTCCAACTATTTACTTTAGGAGAAAAGGCTATTGTAGCAAGCGAATGATTATAAATGCTGGTAATTTTCTGGGCTTGATTCCACATTATACCTTTATAAGTTACATTAGCAAAATCAACAATAAGTCGCAAATGATTCTTCTCAGCACCCATAACTGAAGGATTCTTCAATTTCGCTTCTCTAAAAGCAAATACAGGTAAAGGATTAGCAGCACCATAAGGTTCTAACATTGAAAGCTCTTTTACCAATTTAATAGACAGAACGCATCCCTCTGGAACAACAACGTCAGCTGTAATTTTAGGTTCGAAATCTTCAGGACTTAACCGTACAGAAACCTCATGTAAAAATTGCTCCCTGAATTGATTAATCTTATCTGTGCTTAACGTTAACCCCGCAGCTTGCCGATGTCCACCGAACTGCAGCAAAGAGCTGCTACAAGCAGAAATAGCATCATAAAGATTGAGCGGGGAAATGCTACGGCAAGAACCTTTTGCAACTTCGCCATCAATGCTTATTAGAATGGTTGGTAGATGATATTTGTCAACTAAACGTGAAGCGACTATGCCAATTACGCCTGCATGCCATCCTTCCTTTGCCAATACTATGGCTTTACCAATATCATTTTGGTCTTTTAACAGCTCTTCAGCTTCTTTAAAAATTTGTGAACTGATTTCTTGTCGCTCAATATTTTCATTGTTCAATTTAAGTGCAATCTCAGCTGCAATATTTTGATCTTCCGTAATCAAAAGTTCTACAGCAGACATTGCATGCTCCAGTCTGCCAGCAGCATTCATTCTCGGGGCCAACGCAAATCCTACAGTTTCAGCCGTAATTGGTTTATCAATACAACCGCTGATTTTCATTAGTTCCTTTAATCCAAGACTGCTAGTACCGCTCATTTTAGCGAGCCCTTTTTTAACGATTTCTCTGTTCTCACCAATTAATGGCACTATATCGGCAACAGTACCCATAGCAACAAATTCCAGCATTTCTGACCAAAGTTCCTCAGAATTATACTTTTCTTTATTAAGTGCCTGACATAGTTTAAAAGCTACACCTACTCCAGCCAACGGCTTAAAAGGATAATCACACCCTGCTTGATGCGGATTAATAACCGCATACGCCGCCGGCAATACCTCCGGCGGCGTATGGTGATCTGTAATAATGATATCCATATCACTTGGCATTGATGCAACTTCCGCGTTGCCACTTATTCCACAATCAACAGTGACAATCAATCTGGTGCCACTATTATAAATAGCTTCAATTGCTTCTAAATTCAAACCATATCCTTCGTTCTTGCGTACAGGGATATAGACTGAAACGCAGGCGTCAATGCTTTTCAAAAACATATATAATAGAGAACTGGCAGTTATTCCATCAACGTCATAATCACCATATACCGTAATTTTTTCCTTATTCTTTATAGCTTGCAAAATCCTTTGTACAGCTACTTTCATATCTTTTAACAAGAAAGGATCGTGAAAAGGCTCATTACTGCCATAAAGAAAAGTTTTAATCTCATCAATATTGCTAATACCTCTTTTTAAGAGAATATCAACCAAAAAGGGGGAAATTCCCATTTCTTTTGCTAAAATAGAAATTTTTTCTTCACAATATTCATTTGTCAGGACTATTTTTTTATCCAACATATTATCTCCATTTAAACTATAGTCGTTTTATCTGCAGATTCAAGGTTTTGAGCTTTATTAATTTCTTGAACTGCTTCCAATCTCTGCTTCTGTGCATGCATAAGCATATTATTTTCTTCTTTTAATTTGTTATTCTTTCCTTCTAGTTCAGTAATTTGATCCTTTAGTTTTTTTATCTGCATATAGTTTTGGGTTTTCATTTTTAATAGCCAAAATAATGTGATTATAATACCTGCTAATACTGAAAGCAATATAACCATGACCAAACTGGTAGAAAATTTCCAAGCCATAAAGTTGACATCCACAACCACTGCATTTTGTACTGCAAACAGTGCAACAGCCACACTTACAATTAACATCAATACCAAATAAGCCATGTCATCACTCCGTTCATAAACTTGTTAAATAATTATTCTATTTTTTCATCAAAAACCCTTTATGTATCACATAAAAAATAGGCCTGAATTAATCAGGCCTATTAAAATCAAAGAGATTACTAATATTTTTCTTTTAATAGTTTCCATAAAGGACCTGCTAAGAAAATTGAAGTATATAAACCGCTTGAAAAACCTACAAACATCGCAAAAGTAAAATTCCAGATTGTTTCACCGCCGAACAACAAAATTGCTGCAACGGTAAATAGAACCATGAAGTTAGTATACAATGTTCTTGTCATACATTGCATAATACTATTGTCTACAAGTTCTGCTAAACTTTCACTTGGTCTATGCGATTTGAGATTTTCACGAATACGGTCAAACACAACGATTGTTCCATTAACAGAATAACCAATTACTGTCAAAATTGCAGCAACAAAAGATGAATCAATTTCCAGATGGAAAAAGGCAAACCAACTGATTACCATTAGAACGTCAATGATTAATGATAAAATTGCTGCAAGTGCAAAGCGAATCTCGAACCGTACCGTTATATAAATTATCATTAATACCCAGGAAAGACCTATGGCAATAAGAGCTTGACGAACTAACTCACTGCCAACTGTAGCACCAACCTGTTCTATACGATTAGTATTATATTCGCCAAACGTAGACTGAAAGTCACTTAAGATACTTTGTCTGGTTTCATCTGTAATAATTCCTGTTCTGATAAGAACACTTTTACTTTCGCTGCCATCTTTTGTAATATCCAACTGAATAATGCTATTTCCTAGATTATGTTTTTCCATTACATCCCGGATTTCCGTGACTGTGATTGCTCTGTTAAAGGTCACATCAATAATATTGCCGCCCTTAAAGTCAATTCCCAGATTAAATCCCTGAATAATCATGGATGCTATGCCTACTACTAATAAAATCAGCGTAACTGAAAAATACCACTTAAAGTTTTTTGTAATAGAATGTTTCATTTGCGCGCCTCCTTAGAAATCGAGCAGCCTAAGCCAAAGAAGGCTGGATTTTTCAGCGCGTTGCTACTGATGAGGAACTTGAGCAGTTCTCTTGTTACTGTAACAGCCGTAAACATACTTATAACATTACCTAATGCTAGTGTAACAGCAAAACCTTTAATTGGTCCTGTTCCCAAATAGAAAAGAACAGCAGCTGCAATAGTAGTCGTAACATTGGAATCCAATATTGTAGAAAAGGCTTTGTTAAAGCCAACATCCATTGCTGAACGTGTTGTTTTACCTTTGAGTATTTCTTCTTTGAATCTTTCAAAAATTAAAACATTGGCATCAACTGCCATACCAATGGAAAGAATGATGCCGGCAATGCCAGGTAAAGTCAAAGTTGCATCAAGGTACTTCATTGTCAATAGCATAAGCATGATATAGAGAATTAATGCGACATTAGCAACAAAACCTGCTATGCGATAGAAAAATAGCATAAATAAGAATACGCCGACAGTACCAATAGCAAAAGCCTTAATACTCATATCCTTGGAATCTTGCCCAAGAGTAGGTCCTACAGTACGAGTTTCCATAACTTCCACTTTGACCGGCAAGGAACCGCTTCGCAACAATATTGCCAAATGTTCTGCCTCTTCTACGTTTCTGGATCCAGAAATTTGAGCGTTGCCGCCAGTTATTACTTCTTGTACGACCGGGCTGGTCAAAATCTCTCCATCAAGCAAAATGGAAATAGGTTTACCAATGTTCTGGGCGGTGAGCGTAGCAAACTTTTTGGCGCCCTCGTCGCTGAACTCTAACCCAACAACAGCTTGGTTGTTTTGACTAATATGTGCCTTAGAATTTTTCAGGTCCTTACCTGTCAAAACAGTCTTACCTGTAACATCTTTAAATTCCAAAAGCGCAGTTCTGCCAAGCATAGCAATTGCTTTATCCGGATCCTTAACACCTGGCAGTTCAACAATTATTCTGTCTTTGCCTTGACGTTGAATCGTAGGTTCTGTGAGACCTAGCTCATTAACGCGTCGTTCAATTATTTTCACAACACGATTAACTGCATCATCGTCAACTTTTGCGTCTGGAGTGTCAACTGTTTGCAAAACAACATGCGTACCGCCTTGCAAGTCTAAGCCTTGACGTATCGAAAAAGCCACCGGTTTAGCATAAAAAGCAAAACCGAGAATGATTGCAAAAGTCATAACCAAAAATTTGGTCATACTATCCCATCTCAAATTTGTCTCCTCCAATCAAATTGTAAAGACTAACAATTTACAGCAAATCTAATATGCTTCTATGCTTCAACTGTTGTCACTTTATTTTGCAATTTAATACATAACAGTAAATTCATAAAAGCAAATTAACGTTGCTATAAAGGTGCTGTTCTTTTTTACTAACTCTTTATCAAAAAAATCTTTGCGCAAAGAATTATACTTTGCGCAATTATATTGATTTTCTCTTTATTTTGTTGCCATATCTTGTTTAGTTTGATCTTGAAAACGAGTAACAGCTGCAAGCTCAAAATCAATTTTTACGTTTTCAGCCACAATTAAAGTAACTTTCGTTTTATTGACTGCAGCAACAACTCCATGAATACCACCAATAGTAATTACTTTATCGCCTTTCTTCAATGAATTCAGTAACAATTCACGTTTTTTCTGTTCCTTTCGCTGTGGCCTATACAGCATAAAATAAAAAATCAAAGCCATACCTAAAAACGGCCAATAGGTAAGGACAGCGGTTAAAATATCGTTTGATATTCCCTCCATAAAGTAGACACCTCCAATTAATATACGAACAAAATTATAATTCGGCGACATTGCCTAAAATCCTGCTGATTATATTTTGTAATTACTTAAAAATTTTTCTTTAAATTCCGGGAAAACATCATCTCTAATAGCATCTCTCATCTGTTGAGCAAAATTAAGAAGAAAATGCAAATTATGAATTGTTAATAATCTTAAAGCAAAAATTTCCTTAGCATGGAATAAATGCCTGATATACGCCCTTGAATAATTGCGGCACGTATAGCAGTTACAACGTTCATCTATTGGCCTGAAATCTTCAGCATAAGATGCATTTCTAACAACAAGTCTTCCTTCCGGAATCATTGCCGTACCATTACGTGCAACCCTTGTTGGAAATACGCAGTCAAACATGTCAACACCTAAAGCTACAGCTTCAGCCATACAATCCGGCGTACCAACACCCATGAGATATCTGGCTTTGTTTTTAGGCAAATGGCACATTGTTTCCCCTAAAACATCATACATCATTGGTTTAGGTTCTCCCACACTAAGGCCACCTATACCATAACCAGCAAAATCCATTTGCGTCAAAGCATCTGCACTCATTTTACGTAATTCGGGATACATCCCCCCTTGAACAATGCCAAAAAGTGATTGGTCTTCTCTCGTATGCGCTTCCAAACAACGTTTTGCCCAACGTGAGGTTCTCTCTGTAGATTTCTTAGCATATTCAAAATCCGCAGGATAAGGGATACATTCGTCAAAAGCCATGGCAATATCAGCTCCTAGTGCTTCCTGTACCTGTGTCGCAATTTCTGGTGAAAGAAACTTTGTAGAACCATCAATATGTGATCTAAAAGTCACTCCTTCCTCTTTAATCTTTCTCATGTCTGCCAGACTAAATACTTGAAAACCACCTGAGTCTGTAAGCATTCCATTTTTATACTTCATAAAATTGTGCAAGCCACCGGCTTTACGCACTAATTCATGTCCAGGGCGCAAAAATAAGTGATATGTATTGGCCAGTATTACCTGTGCCCCCATATCATATAATTCTTCTGGTGATAAAGTTTTAACTGAGGCTTGTGTACCTACAGGCATAAACATAGGCGTATTGAAGACACCGTGCGGAGTATGTAATTTACCAAGTCTCGCACCTGTACGTGAACATTCTTTTATTAATTCATAGTGCACTGCGTGCATATATTCCCCACCTTATCTTATAAACATCGCATCGCCAAAACTGAAGAAACGATAGTTCTCTTTAACTGCAATTTCATAGGACTGAAGCATTATTTCTCTGCTGGCAAGAGCTGAAACCAGCATAAGTAATGTACTTTGCGGCAAGTGAAAATTTGTTATCAAAGCATCTACAAAGCGGAATTGATAACCAGGATAGATGAAAATTTTAGTCCAGTTATTGCCGGATTGCAAAACACCTGACTCACCGGCTGCTTCCAATGTACGTACAGCAGTAGTTCCAACTGCTATGATTCTTCTGCCAGCTTTTTTTGCAGCATTAATTTTGTCTGCTGTTTCCGGACTTACATGATAGAACTCCCTATGCATCACATGTTCGTCAATATTGTCAACACTAACCGGTCTAAAGGTTCCTAAACCTACATGCAATGTTACAAATACTTCCTCAGCTCCTATTTGCTTGATTTTTTCCATTAGTTCTGGAGTAAAATGCAAACCAGCAGTAGGAGCAGCTGCTGAGCCTTTTTCACGAGAATAAACTGTCTGATAACGTTCTTTGTCCTCAAGTGGTGCCGTTATATATGGTGGAAGCGGTGTTTCACCTAAACGATCTAATATTTCTTCAAATGTTCCTTGAAAATCAAAACGCACAATCCGGCCGCCAAAATCTGTATTGCTGACAATCTCACAAGACAAATCATCGCTGAAGATAATTTTAGCACCTGTTCTAAGTTTCTTGCCAGGTTTGACCAAAGCTTCCCAGTCTGTATTGTTTATTCTGGTAAGCAACAATACTTCAACATTTGCACCTGTATCTTTCCTGCCATGTAAACGCGCTGGAATAACTCTTGTATCATTAAAAACCAAAAGGTCATCCTTGCGCAGATAGTCGCAAATATCAAAAAAATGTTTGTGTTGTATTTCTCCTGTCATTTTATCAACGACCATAAGGCGTGAATGATCGCGGGGCTCCATTGGATGCTGAGCGATTAATTCAGGCGGTAAGTCGTAGTCAAAATCTTTAACCTGCATTTTTCTACCACCTTAATATAATTTTTCAATTCTAACATTTGAATAATAATGGTTGAGAATTTTTTTGTAATAATCTTTGCTGTTTTGCGGAGCTGCCAGAGCCATTCCGCGTGCCCCCCATTGACTAAGGCCTAAGCCATGACCCCATCCTTTTCCTTTCAAAACAATCTTTTCATTAGCATCCCCTGTAATCAGACGTAAATCTTCAAACCCAATTAAATACGTTGGTTTTGAAGGTTCAGTAATTTTTACTGGGATTTGCTTTTTCCCAATTTCATTGCCTTGAGCATCTAAAACCGGTACTTCAATATATTTTGGTTTTTGCGTTTCAACAATAACATCAAATAAGGTGCTGTTGAGCAGCAGTAATGCACGCACCTTATTGCCATCAAGAGCGGCTTCACCATTTTCCCCTGAAAATGTCATTTTTAAAACCCGGCCAGAAATGCCTCTATCGCTAGCTTCAACTGGTTGTATTCTTAAAGGTGACAGTTTAATGGCTTTAAGTTTGCCAATTTTGTAGCCTGCGTTCATTAATACATTTTCTATTTCTGCGGCAGTAAAAATTTTTTCCCATTTAAATTTTGGAGCTTCCTGATCATAGTCAACTACCGCACGCAAATAAGGCACATAAGAACCCCATACGTTTTCGCTGCTTTCCGTATAACCACCGCTACTGCTGTGATAACAAGCTTCTACAGGTTTGCCGTTATATGTCAGCACAATGCCTCTTGTTGCGTCTATCATCTTATTAGTAATAATGTGTTCAGCTTCAATGCCACCATAAACCTGACCAAATTCATTGGCCTTTATATCATAGCCATCTGTCTTTTGTTTTTTGATGGCAGAAAGGGCAAATGAGCGTGATGCAACCGCCTGAGCTTTGATCGCCTCCTCAGGCCAAAGCGGTATAATTTCTTTGGCAACTACACCATATAAATATTCTTCCAGTGGCAAAATATTGCATATATTGAGCGTTTTCTTATCATCATTAATTCTTGCTATCAGCCTACCACGATAGCTTTTTCTATTAACCAGCAATGGTTTAGTTGGATTAGTTGACAATAGTTCAATTTCACTTCCATCAATGCTTTTACCGCCAACCACAAACTTACCATTTTTTACACTTAAATACGTCTTTTGAGGCGTAAAACTCAAGTTGCTTCCATTTGGTTGCACCAGAATTTTGAATTCAGCCTCTGAAGATATTTCTGCTGAAAATTGATTAACAACCAAACCCACATTGATATCAGGCCCCAAAACATCGGCCGACGCAACATTTATTTTTAATAAAAAAACTAATACCAGGCTTAATATTATTCTTACCATTTGAATACCCCGCTAATAAACTATTTAGCATGTGGACGTTTCTCGTATCTATCTCTTTCACTGAAAACACAGCCACAATATGGCTGCCTATACATTTCAAGGCTTTTACTTATGTCAACACCTTCTTGATATCCACTACGATAATCCTCATAATAAAACGGAATACCCGTCTTAACTGCAGCTGCTTCAGCAATTTCTTTGATTAAGTCGTGTTTTTGGTAAGGACTTACTAAAAGTGTTGTTGAAAAAGCATCAAAGTTATTCTCCTTTGCAAATAGTGCAGCTGCCTCCATACGTACACGGTAGCAGTACGAGCAGCGAATCATCGGTTCAGTAAGCATGCCTCTGATACATTCTTCCAATGGATAGCTTTTGTCAACAATCAGCTTATACTTTTTTAAAGAAGCATACTCACGCAAAGTATTCAATCTTCTTTTAAATTCCTTGTACGGATGAATATTAGGGTTAAAATAAAACATACTAAAATCATGGCCTTCAGCTGTTAATCTCATTGTCGGATAAATTGAGCAAGGGCCACAGCAAGTATGCAGTAATATTTTCATTTTGGTTACTCCTTAAACGGGAATGGTAAATTAAGATATCTATATGTTTCGCTCGTTGCCATCCTGCCTCTTGGCGTTCTTTGCAATAGTCCTAACTGCATAAGATAAGGCTCGTATACATCTTCTAGTGTATCAGTTTCCTCACTGATCGCCGCAGCAATTGTTTCTATTCCAACAGGACCGCCACCAAAAGTTTTGACTATGGTTTCTAAAATTCTTCTATCACTGCGGTCCAAGCCTAAGCTATCAACTTCTAGTCTGCCCAATGCTTCTTCAGCAATTTCTCTGGTTATCTCTGTACTTCCAAAGACTTGGGCAAAATCTCTGACCCTTTTGAGCAATCGATTGGCAACACGTGGAGTTCCTCTCGAACGGCGGGCAATCTCATTTGCTCCTTCCTGATCAATATTCACTCCTAAAATTTCAGCCGCTCTGGTTATAATCAATTTTAATTCGTGGGCTTGGTAAAATTCCAGCCGACAAAGTACGCCAAAACGATCACGCAAAGGCGCAGCAATTGCACCAGCACGCGTAGTCGCACCTATCAATGTGAATCGCGGCAAGTCTAAGCGAACCGAACGCGCACTTGGTCCTTTACCAATTATGATATCCAGGGCAAAATCTTCCATGGCAGAATAAAGTACTTCTTCAACTGTTTTCGACAGGCGATGTATTTCGTCAATAAACAACACATCATTATCGCCTAGGTTTGTCAAAATTGCAGCCAAATCCCCCTGTCTTTCGATAGCAGGTCCTGAAGTTATCCTTATATTAACGTTTAATTCGTTGGCAATAATATTTGCTAATGTTGTTTTTCCCAGTCCAGGCGGCCCAAACAAAAGAACATGATCAAGAGCTTCTTTACGTTCAGCTGCTGCTTTGATAAAAACAGACATATTCTTTTTGACCTGCTCTTGACCTATGTATTCCGACAATTGTCGCGGTCGTAGGCTATATTGCCATACATCAGCTGATTGCTCCTGCCCCATAATTACTCTGTCTTCTTGATTCATTATTTCCTCCCGGCCAGATTTCGCAAAGCCTGTCGAATAATATTCTCAGTAGTTAATACACTGCAGTTTGGTATTGCCTTGACTATTGGATAAATCTCCGTGTTAGTGTAACCCAAAGCCCTTAGTGCTTCAATTGCTTCACTTGTACTGTTATCCGCGGCATCAGCACTGCTAACAATATTTTCAACTTTTCCATTTTCTTCCAGGCTTTCAACTTTGTCTTTGAGCTCCAAAATTAACCTTTCAGCCATTTTTTTGCCTATTCCCGGTAAGCCTGTAAGAACTTTAAGGTCTCTATTCTGTATCGCCAAATAAAAATTTTCTGGTTTAGATGCAGAAAGGACTCCTAACGCCACTTTTGGTCCAACGCCGCTTACAGCAGTAAGTTGCATGAAAAGTTGATAATATTCCTGCGTTAAAAATCCGTACAATAATATGGCATCCTCACGCACGGACATATAGGTAAAAACGCGTATTTCCTGACCGGTTTTTATCTGCGACAAACTTATTGCCGGCATAAAAACTCTGTAGCCAATTCCATTATTTTCCAAAAGGCAATGGTCAGCAGCTAACAAAGATACACAACCTTTTATCGAACCAATCATTTTCTCAACTCCTGCCTGACTCTTGTTGTAGATGAATGAAGTCCACATATTGCTACAGCTAAGGCATCTGCCACATCATCCGGCTTTGGCTTAGTCCTTATGTTCAACAATTTCTGCACCATAAACGTCACTTGCTCTTTATCTGCGCCACCATAACCAACTACAGCCTGTTTTATTTGGATAGGCGTATATTCAACAATCGGAATGTTTTTGTTGGCAGCAGTAAGTAAAATGACACCACGTGCTTGTCCAACACTTATTGCAGTAGTTACGTTACGATTAAAAAATAATTGCTCCACCGACATGATATCTGGTTGATATTCATCTAATAGTAAAGACAATTCTTCATATATTATTTTTAACCTTAATTCAGGCTTAACATCTTTATCTGTAAAAATAGCCCCATATTTTATTGGGATCAAGCGGTTACCCTCTAGCTTGACAACTCCATAACCGCATATGGCTGTTCCGGGGTCTATACCGATAGCTAGCATGTTTTCCTCACTTTCTTAGAAAAAAAAGCAGGCATAAGCCTGCTTTTACTATTCTTCATCCGGTAAGTCAGCATTTGTAAAAACATCCTGAACGTCGTCTAAGTCTTCCAATGCATCAATAAGTCTTTGTACCTTTGCAGCATCTTCAGAACTAAGTTCGGCCATAGTATCCGGAATCATAGAAATTTCAGACATCATTACCGCTACATTATTGTCAGCCAATACTTTTTCAACAGCTTCAAAATCTGCAGGCTCAGTAGTTATTTCAAAAGTACCGTCTTCAGATTTAATATCTTCAGCACCAGAATCAAGTACTAGCATCATCAAATCGTCTTCAGTATAACCTGCATCTCCATCAATTGCAAAAACACCTTTGCGTTTGAACATCCAGCCTACACAGCCTGTTTCACCCAAATTACCACCATGTTTAGAAAATAAATGACGCACATCTGCGGCTGTTCTGTTTCTGTTATCGGTCAATGTATCAACCATAATGGCAACTCCGGCAGGCCCGTAGCCTTCATATGTTATTTCTTCATAATTAGAACCATCCTGAGCACCTGCGCCTTTTTGAATTGCTCGTTGAATGTTATCCTTTGGCACATTATTAGCTTTCGCTTTTGCTAATGCCAGTTTTAATTTCATGTTTCCAGTTACTTCTGGGCCACCCATTCTTACTGCTATAGTAATCTCACGACTAATTTTCGTTGTAATCTTCCCACGAAGAGCATCAGTTTTTCCTTTTTTATTTTTTATATTTGCCCATTTAGAATGTCCTGACATCTATACTCCCCCTAATAATGAACTACACTATATGCTAACATATTATCAGCGCTTTTGCAAATTCACACAACTGATGATAAATAGGTAATATAGTATTTTAACAGCTATATTTACCCGTAAGTATAACTATTGACCAGCAAGTAATTATTTGTAATTCTGTTATTACAAACATGTTTTTGTGACATCATATAGACACTAATATGAATTAATTTTGGCATCCATATTGCATGTTTAGATTAGCATACACAGCTTGTAATAACATCAAGGGCATTCTCACTACGCTCGAACCGCTGCGCCACACGCAGTAAACTGCTAGTTGGCTCATGCGTCCCAGGCCAGGGCCTGTTCGGATAGAAAGCTCTCAATATATAAAAAAATACACCATACCGAATGGTATGGTGTATTTTTAACCGGCAACTATCTAT
>CAYRVN010000003.1:0-56909 GCA_964427675.1 uncultured Acidaminococcales bacterium | reverse complement strand
CTGTGATTGCAGTAATAACGGCTGTATCGAATGGACTTATGAGGGTGGGAAGAAAGGCGTCTTAGCGCTGAGTAATGCCCAACGGGATCTCCGCCCGTTAGCAATGGGGCATATATGTCAGTATATGGAACAAGCGGGTGCTTTGCACCAAATTGAGTGGTACCGCAGAAGCTGGTTAAGGCTTTTGTCTCAGTAAAATACTGTGACAAAGGTCTTTTTTTGTTATACATCTGCAAAAATAAACTTCACTTGCAACAAAAAGAAAGGGGTATAAATATGTTAAAGAAAATTCCACACAGACTATATCTTACTGAAGAACAAATGCCAAAACAATGGTACAATCTCAGGGCCGACATGAAAGAAAAATGCGATCCTCTGCTTAATCCGGCAACACTACAGCCAATCAAAGAAGCCGACCTGTATCCCGTTTTTTGCGAAAAATTAGCCGCGCAGGAAATGGATAATGATACCAGATATTTTGACATTCCCGAAGAAATACAGGACTTCTACAAGATGTATCGCCCATCGCCGCTAATTCGTGCCTACAATCTGGAAAAAGCATTGGGAACACCTGCCAGAATTTATTACAAATTTGAAGGCAACAATACTTCCGGCAGTCACAAATTGAATTCAGCCATTGCTCAGGCCTATTACGCCAAAGAACAAGGTTTGACCAGTCTGACTACAGAAACCGGTGCCGGGCAATGGGGAACAGCTTTGTCAGAAGCTTGTTCCTATTACAATATTCCACTCACCGTTTATATGGTAAAGTGCTCCTATGAGCAAAAGCCTTTCAGAAAAATTGTTATGCAGACCTTTGGGGCTAACGTCATACCTAGTCCAAGCAACACAACAAATGTCGGACGCATCATCCTGGAAAAAGATCCTCTGACAGGCGGAAGTCTTGGCTGCGCTATCTCCGAAGCAATCGAGAAGGCCGTTACTACTCCAGGTTGTCGTTATGTCTTGGGTTCGGTCTTAAACCAGGTTCTTCTCCATCAATCCATTATTGGCTTGGAATCAAAACAAGCAATGGAACTCATCGATGAATATCCTGATGTCGTCATAGGCTGCGCAGGCGGCGGCTCGAATCTAGGTGGTTTGATAGCTCCATTCATGCAAGATAAACTGCTTGGTAAAGCCTCTCCAAAGATTCTTGCTGTAGAGCCTGCTTCCTGTCCTTCGTTTACGCGCGGTCTTTATGCCTATGACTTCTGTGACACCGGCAAAGTAACACCTCTGGCAAAAATGTATACGCTTGGCAGCGGCTTCATGCCTTCACCAAGCCATGCCGGTGGTCTGAGATATCATGGTATGTCCCCAATTTTATCAAAACTGTATCATGACGGTTATATGGAAGCAATTTCTTACGAACAGACAAAAGTATTCGAAGCTGCTGTTTTATTTGCCAAGCAGGAAACCATCCTTCCTGCTCCTGAATCTGCCCATGCCATTCGCGGCGCTATTGATGAAGCGCTCAAATGCAAAGAATCAGGTGAAGCAAAAACTATTTTGTTTGGTTTGACCGGTACAGGTTATTTTGATATGTCAGCCTATAACGCTTTTAATGAAAAAACGATGACGGATTATATCCCGAGTGACGAAGACCTGGCAAAAAGTTTTGCCGGTTTACCACAAGTTGCAAATAATAAATAAAATAAGCGGAATGCACAAAAGCCCATTTCACGCTGATAATTGCGCGAAATGGGCTTTTTTATGAAACAAAATTTACCATATACCTGTAATTTTTTGAATCGCCAACGAAACAATTGCAACAGCGCTCCAACAGCAAATACCCAGGAAAATTGGTTTAAATCCATTTTTAATCAACTTCTTTAAATCTGTATTAAGGCCAATTGCAACCATGGCCATCACGATCATATATTTACCTGCCACTACAAAAACATTGGAAATCTGGCCTAGTTCCAAAAAAGTGTTGACTACGGCTGTTACAAGAAACCAAAGAACAAACCAAGGGAAAACACTTGCAATACTGAAACTGCTTGCAGTCTCCTGTTCCTTTTTTGTATTTCGTGCAGTAATAACTGCTAAAACCAATGTTATAGGTACAATCATCAATGTTCTTGTCAGCTTGACTATTGTCGCATAAGCAAGCGCCTTGTCATTGCCAACCATATTGCTCCAGGCTGCGCCGGCAGCAACGACTGACGAAGTATCATTAATAGCCGTGCCTGCCCACATTCCAAAGCCAATATCGCTCATTCCAAAAACAGACCCCAACGCAGGGAAAATAAAGACCGCAATAATATTGAACAGAAAGATGGTAGAAATCGCATGAGCGACTTCAGCATCTTTCGCCTTAATTACCGGCGCCGTTGCGGCAATAGCTGAGCCACCACAGATAGAAGTACCGACACCAATCAAGGTCGTCATTTTACCATCAAGCGCCAGTGTTTTTCCCACGAAGTATGCAGTAAGAAAAGAAGCAGTAAGCGTACAGACTATGATAGATAATGATTCCGTGCTAACTTGCAATACGTGAAAAAGATTCATGCTGAAGCCAAGTAGTATTATAGAATACTGCAAAACTTTTTTTGAAGTATATTTAACCCCTTTTTCAAAACCGGCTCCATTAAAGACATCCGAAATTACGTCACCGCTTAATAGTTTCGGGCAAAACATCGTTAGCAACATACCAATAATGATAGCAAATACAGGGCTGCCAACTATTGGAAAAGCCTCGCCTAAAAACCAGGCTGGGATTCCAAATGAAAAGCATAATGCAATTCCTGGTAAAATTTCTTTCGTTTTAGTCATCTGTTTCTACTCCTTAGAATATTTAAGAACAATAAAATTTTAATCAATAATATGCTTTTTGTAAAATACTATTATATAATAAATATCATAGTATTTTAACTATGTAACAAGGAGTAATAAGATGACGATACGACATTTAAAAATTTTTATTAAAGTTGCTGACTGCAACAGTATGACAATGGCCGCCCAGGAATTGTTCATATCGCAACCCACTGTTAGTCAGGCTATCACCGATCTTGAAAAATTCTATGGAATTAAGTTATTTGAGCGTCTTAACAAGCGTCTGTTTTTAACTGCTAAGGGCAAACAATTGCTGAGTTACGCGCGGCATGTTACTGCTCTTATGGCAGAAATGGACCAAGTAATACAAAATCCAGATGAAAACTGCCTTCTATCCATAGGCGCTACCCTGACAATTGGTGAATGTTTGCTTCCAAAGCTGGTGAATATCTTTCTAAAACAATACCCCGAGATGCAAATAAATGCCATCATCAAAAATACCATAGAAATTGAAAAACTCATAATGTTAAACGAAGTAGACTTCGCATTAATCGAAGGTTTTTGCCATTCCTCAGATATAATATTTGAACCATTTGCCAACGATGAGCTAGTACTGGTTTGTAGCTACGCTCATCCTTTATCTTGCAAAAACATTTTAACTCATAAGGAATCAGCTGAAGTTGCTTTCCTGGTCAGAGAAAAAGGCAGTGGAACCAGAGAGTTATTTGAAAACATGATGTCCGTCAATGAGATCAACTGGCATCCCTCCTGGGAATGCAGTGGCTCCGATATTCTTAAAAGTGCAGCTTTAAACGGTATCGGCGTAGCCGTCATATCCAAACAGCTGGTCCAGCATGAATTGAATGAAGGATTGCTGCATCCAATTGCCATTGAAGGCATTGAACTGAAAAGAAAGTTCAACCTTGCTTATCACAAAAATAAATATATAACCGCATCAATGAAAAATTTTATAGGAATGTGCAAAAGTCCATGAAGATTTATGAAAAACAGCTGCCATAACATATGGCAGCTGTTTTTATTCATTTTAACTATTTTCTTGCACAAAAGGGAAAAATTTGACATCTTCTTTCAACATATGGCCCACAATAAAATCATCGAATATGAAGGCAAAAAAAGCAGAGGGCTTTAGTTTGCCGCTCAAATAGGCCTCCTTTAATCTGAGAGCATCGGCAATGATTAATTTATGCGTTTCAGAATGTTCTTTGGCACCTTTAAACTTTGAACTATTTAATATTTCTTCCTCACTACTAAAATGGAAAATAACATGATTTAAAAATTCATCTAATTTAGGGGCAATTTTATCCTTGTTTTCCTCAGAAAAAACATCAAATATTAGCTCATTGCTAAATTGAACCAACTCACGATGCTGTTTGTCTATTTCCTGGTTACCGCATTCCCATTCACTTTTCCATTCTATTTGCACAGTCGCTACAGGCATCGCTTTATCTAAATCATCAGCGTTAAACACTCGGTTTCTGCCTGTCTCTTTGGCATGATACAAAGCATCATCGACTCTTTTATACCAAGTAAAACGATTTTCTTCTTTTCTTTTTTCAGCAACTCCAAAACTTGTAGTAACCCTCCCGACAGAAGGATGTGAAAACTCTTCAATAGCAACACGAAGCCTATCAGCGATTAAAAGTGCATCCTTTGCATCTGTATTCGGCAGCAAAACAACAAATTCTTCGCCACCTGTTCTGATTACGCTGTCCTGTTCCCTTACCTCATTTTGAACAATTTTCGCAACGCGCTTCAATACTTTATCGCCAACCAAATGGCCCCAATTATCGTTGACACTTTTAAAATGGTCTATATCCAGCAAAAGCATTGAAACTGGTTTTTTGTTACGTTCCGCGTTCTTCATGGTTGTTTCCATGATCTTTGTGCCAGCTCTTCTGGTCAAGCAACCTGTCATAAGATCATGTGTCGCTATTTCTTTGAGTTTTTCATTCTCAACACGATATAAGGAAAACAAAATAGTGAAAATAAAAGCAGAAAAAATTATAGCCGCCAACAAAGAGGGTGTTCCAAAAAATCTCTTTAAACCTATGAAATAAGCATTTTCGTCATTGGCATAAGGAATAGCATCGGCTGAAACATGTGAAATAAGAAACCACCAATTATCAGCACCATTTATTGTTATCCCTTCATCATGTGTGCCAATTAATTTAGCTCTGGCGTCGACATCAGGGTCAATTAATTGAAAGGTAAACAATCCTTTTGAGCTAAAGAACTGGCCATTTTTTTCTGTTGTAATTCTCAGCCATTCTTCAGGAAATTTGTTAGCAAAAGTATGTTCTGACTTATCCGGATACATAAAAGCCCATTCTTCGTTGGAATCAGGGCCAGCGAGCCAATATCCATCTTCATTTACAAGCTGCACATAACTAGATTCCTGCGTTGCATTTTTGATATTATCAATTACATAGCGTCCAAAATAATTAATAATTAAAATACCACGTTTTGTTCCCGCCTGATCAAAAACAGGCATGCCGAAACGTATCATCGGCTTGGCAGGTTCCTGGATTCTACCGTTTTCCACATTCAAATCCAACGAAGAACGATATATGGTACGGTCTTCAAGTTTAAATGTGTCAGTAAAATATTTAAGGTCACCTTTACTTTGTAACGAAATTTGCTCCACGATTATAGGCTTTCCGTCGTTGAAGTTAATTCTGATCTTTTCATTGCCCTTTGCGTCAATGTAACGAATTTGATCATATTTTTTCATCTTGTCGCCAAAAAGCAACCATTCATTCTCTACGTCTTCTTTAGAACCATTACCATTGATATAATTTCTGAAAACGGCATTTTCTTTTAAATATAACAAATCAGAAACACGTTCGTTTAATTCATTATTGATAAGCCTCTTTTGACCAGAAACAAATATTTTGTGTTCCTTCGCTAAAAATGTTTTATCTAAATCAACGTCACGTTTTTCAAAAGCAGCATAAGCACAAACCAAAACCAAGAATGTTACCGTAAAAGTAACAAGTAATGTTTTTGTTCTTTTGAATGCAAGCTTTATCGAGCTCTCTCTTATATCCATCATCTTTTCCCCGCTTATTTCCTGGCTTTCTAAATTATGCATTGATAAAACATTCGCCAGAACCATTTATATACCTGCTTGCCATCCTGACGAAACAGCTGTTTTTACCAAATCTGCAATTAATCTACCGAAAAAGTTGACATTTATAAGGTAACTAATAAGCACCACCTTTTAAAGTGGTGCTTATTAGTTGAAAATATAGTATTTGATAGAATTTTAACAATGTTTTTTAGAAGCAAGGGCATGGTTCCATCCTTATACTTCCAATCTTCTTGTCATCTTTTTTGGCCACCATAACTCTACCTGCTTTAGGTCTTGCATGGTCACAATCATACTTTTCAGGGTTAAACGGCTTATTGCGGCAATCCTTGATAATTTCTAATGCTGTTTCCGGTTTGTAATAGGAAAAAGGCAAAATGCCAAATGCAACTCCTAATAAATCGGCTACCTTCTTTTCCAATTTTTCCTGATTATAAGAGAGCTTCTCACCACATTCCTTTATCAAACCGATGTGATATGTGCAAACTTTAACCTCATCATATTTGCAAACACTGTCGTTTTCACTGCAGCCGGAAAGCTGAATAGCCATGGATGACACGATTGCTTCAAGAGCCTCTTCGTACTGTTCATTAGCCATATATCTTATAGCCAAATATGATGCGGTGCTGTCCAAAGCACGCCAATCTTTCATCTTGCCATATGTGAGAAACTCTTTCTCAATTTCGGCGATACTTTTATCCTTCATCCTTTTTTCAGCCATAATATCTCCTCCTTATGGGCTGCTTAAGATCTTAAATAAACGCGTAAGTTATTAATCTGCTTTATTTCTTTTTATTCAATATCTTCGCTAAATCTTCCTGATTTCCTGCTAATTTTTATTTTTTTCTAACTATTTCGAATAAATTGAAAAAATAAAATAAAGTTTTTTATTTTACCGACTTAACTTCTAAAGTAACTCGCTTTTAAAAAATCGACTGGCAAAATAAAACAGTATAGTCTTAGATAATATGAATATATATAAAAAAGACACTATAGATAAAATCTACAGTGTCCTCAAAGCAAGTAAAATCCAGCTTCAATGATTTCAATATGGTGCGGTTGGTGGGATTTGAACCCACACGGGTCTCCCCGCCACCCCCTCAAGATGGTGCGTCTGCCGTTCCGCCACAACCGCATAGAGAGAAGTCTTTGTCACAGTATTAAATTGGTGCGGTCGAGAGGATTTGAACCTCCACGGGGTTGCCCCCACTAGCTCCTGAGGCTAGCGCGTCTGCCGTTCCGCCACGACCGCGCGTCATGTACTGGCAACGCTAATATGATAGCATATCACACATATCACGTCAATAGTTATCAATACGATTTTTGTACAATTTATAATATTGTCCCCGGTCATACAAAACCTTACGGACATATTCTCGGGTATCTACGTACGGAATGGCTTCTATACTACCGAAATCAGCATCCCAGTTGAATTCTTCCATCCAATTTCTGGTATTGCCGCGCCCCGCATTATATGCCGTCAGCATAAGAACACGATTATGCCCAAATTCATATTCCAGTTCGCTCAAATACCAACAGCCCATACGAATATTTGTTTCAGCTTCGGCGAGCTTCGCCATTTGAAAATTCTGTATACCCATTTCATTCGCAATCCACTTGCCAGTATCGGGCATTATCTGCATAAGTCCGACAGCACCCGGTTTGGATTTAGCCTCTATCCTAAAACCACTTTCATTTTTAATGACAGCTGCGACGAGAAATGGATCCAAATTATTTTTCTTGCTATACTCTATTATTTCTTCCTGATACGGCCACAAATATACGAACCGCATCTGAACTTCATCAGACCTCCAAATTTGCCAGGCTGCAAAGACCAGGCAGACAAAAAGCGCCCAATAAAACCAACGCCTGCTCTTCTTCTTTCTTCGCAAGCCTATCCCTCCGCTATTTAACTGCCTTTTCCCAGGCAGCAATTACTTGTTTTTCTGTTGCTTCCCAATTACCGCTATTATCAATAATCAGCGTTGCATATTTTTTCTTTTCATCCAAAGGCATTTGTGCCGCTATTCTTGCTTGCACAGCTTCTGCCGTCATACCGCTGCGCTCCATTGTGCGTATAATTTGCTTTTCTACAGGCAAGGCAACCAGCCAAACTTCATCAACATTCTTGTACCAGCCGCATTCAATAAGCAGGGGCACATCAAGAATCACAGCACGCTCACCAGCTTGCTTACATTTGTTTAGAAATTTATCAGTTTCCTGCAAGACGTAGTGATGAATTATATCTTCAAGTCTCCTTAAAGACTCTTGGTCATTGAAAACAATTTTCGCTAAGGCCGTTCGGTCGAGTTTGCCATCCCCATCAACAATCTGGGGGCCGAAGGTTTCAACTACCTTATGAAAGCCTTCAGTTCCTGGCAAAACAGCATTTTTGGCCGCTTCATCAGCATCAAAAACCTTTGCTCCCAAGGCTCTTAGTTTGGAAGCAACAGATGTCTTGCCCGAACCTATACCACCGGTCAAACCAATTACTTTCACTGTAACACCCCTTAGTGTTGGCAGTCAGGGCAGTAAGTTGTCCCACGTCCTGCCACTTTGGTGCCGACGAGCTCTGCTCCGCATTTTTTGCAAGGCTTACCCTTGCGCCCATATACCAATAGATAGTCCTGATTCCTGCCTTGATTGCCATTGCCATCTTTATAATTACGGAAAGTAGTTCCATGATTTTTGATGCCTTGCTTAATTACTTTGTTAATAGCTTTGATTAATTTTTCAATTTCCTTTTCATTAAGTGAATCTCCCGAGCGCTGCGGTAAGATACCTGCAGCAGCCAGTGCTTCATCAGCGTAAATATTGCCAAGACCAGCAATAACTTCCTGATCCAGAATAATACTTTTGATCGAAGCTTTGCGTTTTTTCAGTATTTCCTGCAGATAAGGAACATTCAATTCCTTAGTGCCTGGTTCCGGCCCCAGATTGTCAAACCCCGTAAGCCTTACATCATCATTAATGACCAGATGCAAGGTCCCAAATGTTCTTATGTCGCAGAACCATAAGGTTTTACCGCCGGTCAGTTCAAATTTTATCTTGGCATATTCAGGTTCCTCATCTTCACTGTTCGTAACAACAAGCGAACCGGTCATTCTTAAATGAGCAATCAATTTAATATTAGTGCCAAACTCAAAAGTTAAATATTTGCCTTTCCTTTTCAAGTCACGAATACATTGACCGACTAAAATCTCGGCAAAAACTTCCGGTGATGGATGTTTGATCATGCGCGGCAGCCTTATCTCCACACGCTTAATTATTTTGTTCAATATATGAGGTGTCAGTGTTTTCCTGACCTGTTCAATTTCTGGTAATTCCGGCATCTTTATTTCTCCTTACTTTGTTTCTGCCCAATTCTTTCCATACGCCACATCAGCCAAAAGCGGTACAGACAAATCAACAGTTTTTTCCATAATATTTTTAACTATCCTGGCAACTTCTTCCTTTTCATCAGCACAAACTTCCAGAACCAGTTCATCATGCACCTGTAAGAGTATGCGGCTTTTGAAGTTGCCTTCCGCCAAAGCATTCTGAACTTTTATCATCGCCAGTTTGATAACATCTGCAGCGGTACCCTGTATTGGTGTATTAATTGCTGTCCGTTCCGCAAAACTACGCAAATTAAAATTGCTGTTATTGATGTCGGGTAAATAACGGCGTCTGCCGAACAAGGTTGCCACGTAGCCATCTTTTTTGGCTTTTGCAACCATATCTTCCATATACTTTTTAACGCCTGTATAGCGTTTAAAATAGTTTTCAATATACTGGCCGGCTTCGTTGCGGCTTATACCAAGCTGTTTGCTGAGGCCGTAGTCACTTATGCCATAAACGATACCAAAATTAACCGCTTTGGCCCGTGAACGCATTTCTGAAGATACTTCATCCAGAGGCAAGCCGAAAACTTCTGCAGCCGTTCTGGCGTGAACATCCTGCCCTTTGGCAAAAGAATCAAGAAGAAGCTGGTCTTGCGCTATATGAGCCAGAATCCTGAGCTCAACCTGTGAATAATCACAAGACATAAGCAAATCATAACCATCCCCGGGCACGAACATGGCTCGCATACGTTTGCCGATTTCTGTTCGCACAGGAATATTCTGCAGGTTAGGTTCTGTGCTGGAAAGCCTGCCAGTCACAGTTACCGTTTGCTGGAAATGCGTGTGAATACGTTTGGTTATAGGATTTATCAAAGGTTTTAAGCCTTCAAGATAGGTAGAATACAGCTTTGATAATTGGCGATGCTGCAAGATAGTGCCAACCAAAGGATGCTGCGCCGCTAGCTCCTCCAGGACACTTACATCCGTTGAATACCCTGTTTTTGTCTTTTTAACAACAGGTAAACCCAGCTTTTCAAAAAGCAAGACGCCTAGTTGTTTAGGTGATTTCAAGTTGAATTGCTCACCAGCCTGTTCATAGGCCAGAAGCTCCAGTTCATCAAGCTTTAGCCGGAATTCTTCAGTAATATCAGCCAACATTTTTTCATCGACGGCAATACCTGTGAGTTCCATTGCGGCAAGCGCAGGTACCAGCGGCAGCTCAATTTCCCGATACAATTTTACCAGTTCTTTTTCTTCCAGATATTCCGATAGCAAAACATTAAGTTCTTCGAGATCCTGTATTGTACCGCCATCATTTTTTACAAGATAGCGGTCAGCCAACGCTTTCAAACTATAAGAATTTTCTCCGGGCTCAACGAGGTAGGCAGCCAGAGAACAGTCTCCTGTAATGCCGGCAACCTTGACATTATTTGCCAGACAGGCCTTGACCATATCCTTACCATCGCAAACAACTTTTTTCTGTGAAGCATCAGCCAGCCAGGCATAGACTTCAGGCCACGCCTCGCTAGCCGAAGGAATATTATATATTGTTTGATTGTATAAAAGTGTCAGATTACCAAGTTTTAAGTCAGGAATCTTACCTGTTATATCCGCCAACAGGCAAGTCGGCTCAGTTTTTGCCTTTATAGACAAAAATAGCGCTTTGGCCTGCTCACCGGTCATTATAGATTTTTGTGCATATTTTTCAACCGGTTCAGTCACTTCTTCGCCGAATAAATCAAAGCTTTCCGGACCTTCATCGCCTAAAACCAAAGAAAAACGTTCCCAAAGATTACGGAATTCCAATTCCTTCATCAATGTCTTAGTTTCAGCCTTCATACTCTTAAGTTCATGTTTTTTTAAGTCAAGATCAACAGGTACATCAGTAAAAATCGTGGCCAGCTGTTTTGACAAAAGCGCTTGTTCTTTATTGTTTGACAATTTCTCTTTCAAACTCTTACCAGAGATTTCATCGATATGAGCTAAAACATTCTCTACAGACTGATATTCACAAATCAGCTTCATTGCCGTTTTAGGGCCGACTCCCGGCACACCGGGGATATTATCTGATGTATCACCCATCAACCCTTTAAGGTCAATGAGTTGTATTGGCTTCAGGCCATCATAATTAGCTTTAAATTCTTCAACATCGAATTCCTGAATATCTGTAATCCCACGTTTTGTATAAAACACTTTGACATTATCGCCCAAAAGCTGTAATTCATCTCGATCACCGGTAACAATGATTACTTCAGCTTCACCGGCTTTATGTTTGGCAAAAGTGCCAATGATATCGTCTGCTTCATAGCCATCCATTTCAAGCACACTGATGTTCATTGCTTCCAACAATTGTCGTGCAATCGGAAATTGCTCAGACAGTTCACAAGGGGTTTCTTTGCGTTGAGCTTTGTAGCCTTCAAACATTTCTGTTCTGAAAGTAACTCTTGATTTATCAAAAGCAACCGCAACCCATTTTGGTTTAACGTCGCTTATAACCCTCAACAGCATGTTGCAAAAACCATAAACAGCACCCGTGTTAAGGCCTTTTTTCGTCATAAGAGGAGGCAAAGCAAAAAATGCCCTATGAATAAGACTGCTGCCGTCCACTACTAAAAATTTATCTGCCACGTTGTCACCGCTTTCCAACTAAGATTTAACATCTAATTATATCATAGGTAATAAAAAAACCTGCTATTGAATTTTTAAATTCAATAGCAGGCCCTTAAAATTGGCTTACATAGATTCTTTAATTGCTTCAGACATTCTTCTGATGCCTTCGACAATTTTTTCATCAGGCATATTGGAATAGTTGATACGCATGTTACGGTCAGTTTTGCCATTCGGGAAGAAAGCATCGCCTGTAACACCGGCTACATTCTTTTCAATGCACTTAACAAATACTTGTGCGGCACTGACACCTTGCGGGAAAGTCAGCCACAGGAACAAACCACCTTCCGGATGCGTCCATTTCACGCCTTCCGGCATCATTTTCTCCATGCTTTCGATAATTACATCACGGCGGTGCTTATACAAAGCTTTAATCTTTTCAACGTGAGCATCAAGATCATAATTTTCAATATAGGCGTCAGCCAAGCCCTGGTCAAAATTAGAAGTGTGCAGATCTGCGCTTTGTTTTATTTTGACGAACTCAGAGAGTACTTCCGGTACTGCGGCAACCCAGCCAAGACGCAGGCCTGGGCAGAAGATTTTGGAGAAAGTACCAAGGAACATTACCAATCCTTTGGTGTCCATTGATTTCAAGGAAGGCAGGATTTCTCCTTCGAAACGTAATTCACCATAGGGGTTATCTTCAAGTACAGGCAGATTGTGTTTATTGACGACTTCCATGAATTTTGTGCGGCGTTCCATGCTCCAGGTACGGCCAGTAGGATTTTGGAAGTCAGGAATTACATAAATAAATTTGCAGCGATCAGTGGTTGAAAGAATCTTATCCAACTCTTCCGGAATCAAACCACCGTCATCAGTTGGCACTTCAACAAAATTAGGTTCATAAGCATTGAAGGCATTTAAAGCGCCGAGATAAGATGGGCTTTCGCAAAGCACAACATCTCCCGGATCCAAAAATAATTTGCCGGCAAAATCCAGACACTGCTGAGAACCAGTGGTAATCAAAATTTCGTCGGGGCTGACTTTTGTGTTATATTTTGCCAACATGCGGTCAGCAATTTTTTTGCGCAAAGATGGGCGGCCTTCAGTTGTTGCATATTGCAGCAATTGTCTTCCTTCACTTTTTAAAACATCTGCAGCTACTTTAGCAAGTTCTTCCACAGGGAAGAGTTCCGGCGCAGGCAGACCACCGGCGAAAGAGATAATTTCCGGTTTTTGTGTCAACTTCAAAAGTTCACGAATTTCAGAGGCTTGCAGCCTTTCCATACGTTTAGCAAATTTCATAGTCATATTTTTACCCCCAACCATTAAAAATAAGAAGTCTTAAACTGTACGCTTATTCTATCGTTGTCCAAATGTACAATTAACAAAAAGAATTTTATCACCGTTTCCTTGCACTGTCAAGAATGTAAACCTTTTCGCGTATACTTTATACAAAATGTACATTTGTATGCAAAAGAGGAACCATTAACAGGTTCCTCTTAAAAAATAGTAATTTTTTATAACTATTAAAACAATCGCTGAAATTATATTGCCTCGGTTAGCATATTCGATGCAACAATATGCATGAAAGCACTTGAAAACCAATTGAATTGTTCAATAAATAATATAAATTTAATCGAATTTACCGAAAATCTCTGCAAAATTAATGCCAGCAATACTTTTAGCTTTGTACATCTCGCCGATTTTCTCTTCACCTTCCCTTAAGTGTTGGGAAGTAATGCCATGACGTATAGACAACCAGGCTTCAACAAAAGCTGCCAAATGGTCGCACCCCTTCAATACAGAACCATCAACAGCGGAATCTTTATCTTCATTGTATTTTTCGCTGATTTCTTCCGGATGGCTTAAAAGTTTAATTTTCCCTTCAACAATTGCTCTGTCAGCAAACTCATTCTCCGCAAAATAAAGGATTTCTTTATGCCACTCACTAGGCAGCAAAGGCAATATTTTCTCCGCAATCTGTCTTTTTTCAATATCTTTTATTAATTCATCAAGTCCTGCAACAGAACGTTTGATTGGTGAAATAATATCTCTGGTCAAAACCTCCGGCAAATCATGGAACAAGCCGCAAAGGAAATCATTGACAGCTCTTTGAGGACAGGCGTCTAAACGCAAAGCGCAAAAATATCCCAGTATAGCTACTATAATCATGTGCCCCATCACAGATGTTTCCGGCACTCTTGGCGATTGCGCCCACCTTTTCTGAAAACGCAGCTGCCCGACAAGATCAACGAATTTACGTGTTTTCCCCCCCAGTGATATCTTCTGTACGCCCGCCAGATCGTAATGCTCTTCGATTTCATTAGCAATAGCAACTTTCGTTGCCTCAACGTCATAAATACCCTGATTGAGATGGTATACTATGCGAAATTCCCATTCTGTCGCCAAGTAATGTGCAGCCTTCAGAAGTTTCTTTTCCTTCAGATAACAGTCTGTATCAAAATAATTCTTCATTCTGCCTAGAAAATTCTGGTCAATATCAGGCACCTTGCGCTCCAGTTCGTTGTAGACCCAATTATTTAGTTTGTCACCGTGCACACGCATCAGTTCGTGAAAAACCGGTGGTTTAATATCAGTCAGAATAATTCTGTGTAGGAATTCAAAAATACCGCCTTCTACCAGAACCTGCCAATTCAATTCAGCACCATGATCCTGTTCTTCATAGCGTGACAACACATACAGAATAACCATTTTATGCGCTTGTTTGTCAAGTTCAGTAAACCCTTGCGGCCTTATGTGGTCATTCCAACGTTGGATATGTGCTGCTTCGTAAAGCACTTCGATAAAATTCTTACTTAAAATCATTATGTCCTCCTTCTATTTTAGCGGATATAAAAGATAAGGCTGTACCTTTTCCGCAAAATATGCGTTTTCTCTATCCCAGCGATTAAAGATGTCCTCCAATGGTATTTCTGCATAACGCAAAGAACTCTCACCTAAGGCAATGTCTATTTTGTAACCATCAGAACTTCTCTTGGGGAACAAGTCTCTTTGAGTATAATCCTTCATCAACAGTCTGACCATCTGTGCGCCTACGTGTGCTGGTTGAAAACTTCTTTTATCAGTTATATGTATTTGCACACCCTGACAAAGTTCGCCGGCATATATCCCGTAATTTGGTATAAAGGCCATTGGCCTGAAAATAACACCTGGCATTTCTAGCGCATTAAGTTTATCTCCAAAATCCAACTTATTAAGCCAAGGTGCTCCGACATATTCAAAAGGCTTGGTTGTGCCTATGCCTACCGAAATGTTCATATCGCCGACTATACCTGTCGCTGCATAACAGAACGCGCTCACTTCCGTGGGAATATTTGGAGAAGTTGCAATCCAGGGCAGT
The DNA here is from genome assembly GCA_964427675.1 of uncultured Acidaminococcales bacterium. Taxonomy (GTDB): domain Bacteria; phylum Bacillota; class Negativicutes; order Acidaminococcales; family Acidaminococcaceae; genus RZYP01. The sequence continues at coordinate 41,728 of CAYRVN010000003.1, read as the reverse complement.
CCTGTTTGTTCAAAAAACATTTCTTTAGTCCAATTTTTCATAGGTATGACAAGCAAATCAGCACCTATCTTGTACTCCTTATTAATGAAGCGCGCATACTCACCTATGGTAAGACCATGGCGAAGCGGTACGTTATACAAACCTATGAAAGACTCAAAACCATTTTTCAACGTAGGACCATCGTAGTAGCCGCCCAAAGGATTTGGCCTGTCAAAAACCACGAACATTTTGCCTTCCTTAGCACAAGCCTCCATCGCATAGGCCATGGTAGAAACATAAGTATAATGACGAGTACCGACATCTTGAATATCGAAGGCCAGAACATCTATATCGGCAAGCATGGCTTTGGTCGGTCTTCTCGTATCTCCATAAAGACTGCGGACTTCAATCCCTTCATAGTTATCATTTTTCACATCATCCCCGGCTGTTACGGCACCAAAAAGGCCATGTTCCGGCACAAAAACAGCTTGCAGCTGCACCTTGGTTCTTAGCAAATCAACTGAGCTTTTCAGATTATGGTCCACACCAGTCTGATTGGTAATAAGTCCGACCCTTTTGCCGGCAAAAATTTTGGCATAATCATCAATTCGCTCGATACCCAGAACAACCACGTCTTTCTTATTCTTTGCTTCGACCTTCTGCAGTGGAGCAATAACTATGGCTAACAAACAAAATATTAAAAATACAATGCTTCTCGATCTCATTCTCTATCCCCTTATACTTGTGTTTTATCGGTCTACAAAATCCTGATTATAAAAGAATCCGTTCAAATTTCATCTATCGCAGATGTTGTATACTGCAAATGTCTCTGCTGCCATTTTTTAACTGCCTCGGTCAACGCTTCCTCTGAATTTTCCACTGTTCCATCCTGTACCCTTTTCAGAAGAATTTGCATTATTTGAGGTAATTTTTCCTTATCGCCCAAGATTTCCGCTATCTGTTTGCCGCTAAGCAACAGGTCACTGGTATGGACAGGCATATCGGCAGCCAAACGCAGAAGTTCTTCATTATACATCCGCATGGTGATTATTTCCTGTTCATGGGCATTTGTTGACGCCAGGTCAGCAAGACAGACTGAGGAAAGCTGGGCAAAAGCTTCCTGCATGTCCTTATTCCAACGAAAAGCCCCTGATAAAGCCGTCTTTCGCAGCCAGCGTCTGGTGCCGGTCTCGTCTTTACCAACGCGGAAGCCTAATTGCATATGATTTGCTATCAACCAGACTACCCGCTTCACGAAATTAGAAGGAAATTGAAAACGTTTGAGTATTTTCTCAGCCATACGCGCACTGAGTTCTTCATGCCCGTAGTCTGTCGGATTACCTTCGGCATCAAATCCGCGCACCGCTGGCTGTCCTTTCCCTATATCATGCAACAGCAGAGCCCATCTTACCTCCAAGCTTTTTTCTCCAAATGATACTGCTTTCAAAGTATGATTCCAAACATCGTAACTGTGGAAATTGGGATTTTGAATCACGCCGACAAGCGCCGATAATTCAGGTAAAATAGGTATTTGTATTTCTTTGCCTTGCTGACGATTACGGCATGACTGCGCAGCCAGACCGCTCTTGACCAAAGCATCCAGGCCAAGGTTTACGAATTCGCCTCTCATGAGTTTATTAATTTCCGTACGAACCCGTTCCATCGACAAACCGCCGACTCTTGGCAATTGTTCCGTAATAGCCGCAAATACTTTCTCATCACAGGTTACACCCAATTGAGATATGAAACGGCAGGCACGAAACATTCTGAGAGCATCTTCAGCAAATCTTTGTGAAGCTTCTCCGACGGTACGCAGTTCGCGGTTTTTTAAATCTTCCAGACCGTTGAAATAATCAATTACCCTGCCTTTGCTGTCCAGAGCAATTGCATTGATGGTAAAATCACGGCGTGCCAGATCCTCCGCCAAAGTTTCACAATACCAGACACTTTCAGGGCGGTGAGCATCATCACCATAACTTTCACTGCGATAGGAGGCCACTTCGATAGAGTTATCGTCGACCACTACCATTACAACACCGAAATTTTGGCCAAGTTCCTCGACAACGCCAAAACCTGCACATCTAGCAACCTCAATAATCTCTTCCGTTTTGGCATTAGTCACGACGTCAAAATCTTCCGGTTCTTTTTCCAGCAAAAGATCACGCACTGCACCGCCAACCAGATAGGCATCATAGCCGGCAGTCATCAGGGCCTTCAATATTTTGTTGACATATTCAGGAATAATAAAGTCCATAACTACTGCCTTTCTTAAACTAATTGTGATATTAATGAATATTCGTCAAAGAAAAACTTATTCCTACCCAAGAACATTATTCTTTTTAATACTGCTAAATAATAAAAAAGAAAACCGCTGCAAAGCAGCGGTTTTAAGTTTAACTACTGAATTTTACGAAAGAATTGATGCCTGCTCCAGGACTAACCATCGGTTTCACCATATCCTTAGGGTTGATTTCAACCTCAATAATACATGGCTCATTTTTGTCCAGCGCCTCTCTAACAGCTTCTGCAAGGCCTTCGGGGCTGTCAACATGTTTGCCTTTAACGCCAAAAGCTTCGCCATATTTCACGAAATCAACATAACCCGGCATCTCGCAAGACGTAAATCTCTTCTCAAAAAATACAGTTTGCAACTGACGAATCATACCCAGGCCACTATTATTGAAGACAATCGAAATTATTGGCAGACAGTTACTGGCAATAGTAAAGAGTTCAGAACCTGTCATCTTAAACCCACCATCACCGGAAATACTGATGACGCGACTTGCCGGGCGTGCAAACTGGGCACCCATAGCCGCAGGCAGACCAAAACCCATTGTGCCAAGGCCTCCGGAAGAAATCCACTGTCTTGCAAATTGGATTTTCAGATTCTGCGCAGCCCACATTTGATGCTGTCCGACATCAGTCGTAATAATAAAATCACGGTCTTTTAAGACAGGATTAAGCGCCCTGATAAATTTAGGCGCTTCCTCATCGCCGCAATCTTCATCATTCGCCGGCCAGGCAGCAATTTTTTGCCACCATTCGCTGAGATTTTTACGTTCGCAAGCCTCAGTAAGCTTGTTCAACGTCATCTTCATGTCGCCGGCAATACCTATTTCCGAATAAATGTTTTTATCAAGTTCCGCAGGATCGATGTCCATATGTACAAACGTTTTATGCGCTACATAACTGCCGCGTTCACCCGTGACCCGGTCATTGAAGCGGCTGCCGAAAGCCAGAATGAGATCTGCCTCTTTGACGGCGTTATTAGCTCTTTCGTGCCCATGCATTCCGGTCATACCGAGAAACAAACCGCGATAAGCACTGCAGGCTCCCAATCCCATCAGCGTGCTTACTACAGGTATCTGCAATTTTTCAGCCAAATCCATCGCATCATATTCTGTATTGCTGTTAATTACGCCGCCGCCAATCAGCATTACTGGTCTTTGTGCAGAATTGATGGCTTCGACAGCTTTTTTAATTTTACTGCAATCAGGTTTTTCCGTTTCAATGGCTATAGGCTCTTCAGCAACATAATCCAGCATCGCTGTTTGTATGTCACGCGGTACATCAATCAGTACAGGTCCCGGCCTGCCGGTTTTAGCCAGAGTAAAGGCAAGTCTTATAGCTATTGCCAATTGACTCGGATGTTTCACTAAAAAGTTATGTTTGGTAATCGGCATTGTTATGCCGGTAATGTCCACTTCCTGAAAGGCATCGTGCCCTATCATTTCAGTCGGCACCTGTCCGGTAATAGCAACGACGGGAATGGAATCAAGAAAAGCAGTCGCCAGGCCGGTAACCAGATTTGTAGCCCCTGGGCCTGAAGTAGCAATGCAAACACCGACGCGGCCGCTGGCACGTGCGTAGCCATCAGCGGCATGGGCTGCTCCTTGCTCATGTGCAGTCAATATATGTCTTATTTCTGATTCGCGCAACGCATCATAGAATGGCAGGATAGCGCCACCAGGGTAGCCAAACACAGTATCGACTCCCTGTTCAAGAAGGCATTTTACCATTAAATCCGCACCGGTTATCCGCATAGTATCCACTCCATTTCTTTCAAAATCTTCAGGCAAGTTCTTCAGCTACCAGGCGCCCCATTTCTGAGGTTGATACTTTCGTCAGTCCCGGTCCCGCAAGATCTGGCGTCCGATAGCCTTTTGCCAGCACACGATCAACAGCATCCTCAATGGCCTGTGCCGCTGCGTCAGCGTTCAAAGAATATCTCAGCATCATTGCTGCTGACAAAATTGTTCCGAGAGGATTAGCAATACCCATACCAGCAATATCCGGTGCCGAACCATGGATAGGCTCATACATGCCGGTGCCGTCGCCCAGGCTGGCCGAAGGCAGGAGACCGATAGATCCGGCAATAACAGAAGCCTCATCAGAAAGGATATCGCCAAAAATATTATTTGTTAAAATAACATCAAATTGTCCAGGATTAAGCACGAGCTGCATAGCGCAGTTGTCCACGTATAGATTATTCAGTTCGACTTCTGCATAATTTTTGCTGTGAATCTCCGCCGTGATCTTGCGCCACATTCTGGAGGACGCCAAAACGTTTGCCTTGTCTACAGAAGTCACCTTGCCTTTACGTTTTTTTGCAGCTTCAAAAGCAAATTTGGCAATTCTTTCGACTTCCGGACGGCTGTAGATTTCGATATCGGAAGCTGTTTCCACACCATTTTCATCAAGTGCGGCCTCGTTATGAGTGCCAAAATAAATGCCGCCGGTCAACTCACGGACAATTAAGAGGTCCGCATTTGCTACTCTTTCATCCTTCAAAGGCGAAAGATGGGAAACAAAACGGGAAACTTTGATTGGCCTGAGGTTACAATAAAGCCCCAGTGCTTTACGGATGCCAAGGAGTGCTTTCTCCGGTCTGAGTGTCGGAGCGACATTATCCCATTTTGGCCCGCCTACCGCACCAAGCAATACAGCGTCAGCCGCCTGAGCAGATTTCACTGTAGCTTCCGGAAGTGGATTACCCGTGGCATCTATAGCTGCACCACCGATTAACTGGCGGTCATACTCTAGCTCAATATCATATTTTTTGGCTGCAGCATCCAATACTTCGACAGCTGCTTCCACAATTTCTACACCAATGCCGTCACCCGGCAACAGAGTTATACGCATCCTTAGTTTTCTCCTTTAACATAATTGATTAAACCACCGCAGTCGGCGATCTTCTGCACAAATTCCGGAAGCGGTTTGGTATTGATCACAAGGCCCTTGTTCACAATTTTAATTTCGCCTTTAGTTAAATTTACTTCCAGCTCATCACCGGCTTCAATTTTCTCTACTTCTTTACCAATCTCCAAAGCTGGAAGACCAATGTTGATAGCATTGCGATAAAAAATACGGGCAAAACTATCGGCGATTATGCACTGCACACCTTTGACCTTCAGAACCATAGGCGCATGTTCGCGACTCGAACCGCAGCCAAAGTTTCTGCCGGCTACGATAATATCGCCTTTTTGCACATTAGGAGCGAAATTCAAATCAATGTCTTCCATCGCATGTTCCGCGAGTTCTTCAAAATCAGCTATATTCAAATATCTGGCTGGAATAATAACATCGGTGTCAACATGATCACCATAACGCCATACTTTACTCATTTAATGACCTCCTCAGGACCGGCAATTCTGCCCATAATCGCGCTGGCTGCAGCAACATAAGGGCTTGCCAGATATACTTCACTGTCAACATGTCCCATGCGTCCACGGAAATTACGATTAGTAGTAGATACTGCACGCTCGCCATGAGCCAGAATACCCATATAACCACCGAGACATGGTCCGCAGGTCGGCGTACTGACAGCAACGCCTGCGTCTATGAAGGTATCAATATAGCCTAACTTCATTGCCTGCTGATAAATTTCCTGTGTCGCCGGAATGATGATGCAGCGGACGTGAGGATGTACTTTCTTGCCTTTTAGAACTTCAGCAGCTTGTGCCAGATCCTCGAGCCTGCCATTGGTACAGGAACCTATAACCGCCTGGTCAATGACGATAACAGTCGATTCGCTTACCGGATGAACATTCTCAGGTAAATGAGGATAGGCTACAACAGGCACCAATTTATCCAGCTCAATAGTTATTTCACGGTCATAGACAGCGTCAGCATCGGCGGTTACCGCTGCGAACTCTCTTGTCACTCTGCCCTTCAGGAAAGCCAAGGTTTTTTCATCAACCGGGAAAATGCCGTTTTTCGCACCGGCCTCTATGGCCATATTGCAGATAGTGAAGCGGTCAGACATTTCCAACTCGCTGATACCTTCACCGCAAAACTCCAGTGATTGATAGCGCGCACCATCGACGCCAATCATACCGATAAGTGTCAAAATAATATCTTTTCCCTTAACAAATTTAGGCAGCTTTCCTTTCAGCTCAACCTTAATAGCCGAAGGTACTTTGAACCAGGTAGTACCGCTGGCCATAGCTGCCCCGACATCTGTCTGGCCTACACCGGTAGCCAATGCGTTAAGAGCACCATAAGTACAAGTATGAGAATCTGCACCGATGATTACCTCGCCAGGAGCAATCAGCCCAGCATCCGGCAACAGTGCATGTTCAATACCCATGCGGCCAACCTCGAAATAATTGGTAATCTCATGTTTGCGTGCAAAATCACGTAAACGTTTGCACATCTCAGCAGACTTGATGTCTTTGCAGGGTGAGAAATGGTCAGGCACCAAAGCAATTTTATCTTTATCAAATACCGGTCTGCCGATTTTTTCAAATTCGTCAATAGCCGGCGGTCCTGTAATGTCATTTGCAAGAATCAAATCCAGCTGTGAAACAAGCAAATCACCAGCGGAAACACTGTCTCTTCCGGAATGTTTCGCTAATATTTTTTCGGTCATCGTCATACCCATAACTATAATCCTCCTAAGATTGTACACTCAGGAACGTCAGCGGCAGGTCTTGTACCCGCCGCTCGCTCCATTAAAGTAATTACTATTTTTTTACCCAGGACATCATGCCGCGGAGTTCAGCACCGACTTTTTCAATCGGATGATTAACGGCGCGTTTACGCATGGCATTGAAGGAAGGACGATTTGCCTGATTTTCCAGCAGCCATTTGTTGGCAAAGGTACCATCCTGAATTTCTGTGAGCACCTGGCGCATAGCTTTTTTGGTTTCATCAGTAATGATGCGTTTACCTGTTACATAATCGCCATATTCTGCAGTATCACTGACAGAATGGCGCATTTTGGCCATGCCGCCTTCATACATCAGATCTACAATCAATTTCATTTCATGCATACATTCAAAGTAGGCGCTTTCAGGCTCGTAGCCAGCTTCCACAAGAGTTTCGAAACCTGCAGTGATCAAAGCTGTAACGCCGCCGCAGAGAACTGCTTGCTCACCGAAAAGGTCGGTTTCTGTTTCTTCACGGAAAGTTGTAGCAAGAACACCAGCGCGAGTACCGCCGATTCCTTTAGCATAGGCAAGACCAAGGTCATAAGCTCTGCCTGTTGCATCCTGGTGAACAGCAATCAAACAAGGTACTCCCTGGCCTTCAGTGAAAACACGGCGAACAAGGTGCCCAGGTCCTTTAGGAGCAACCATGAATACGTCTACATCTGCAGGCGGAACGATTTGTTCAAAGTGAATATTGAAGCCATGAGCAAAAGCAAGGGCCATTCCTGGTCTCAGGTTCGGAGCAACGTCTCTTTTATAGGTTGCTGCCTGCTTTTCATCAGGAATAAGCATCATTACAACATCTGCCTCAATTGTTGCTTCCGCAGCCGTCATAACGCGCAAGCCTGCAGCTTCAGCTTTTGCCCAGGATTTGCTTCCTTCATACAAACCAACAACAACATTGGCACCGCTATCCTTTAAGTTCAAGGCATGTGCATGACCTTGGCTGCCATAACCAATAATTGCGACAGTTTTGTCATTCATCATGTCCCAGTTAGCGTCTTTGTCATAGTACATTTTTACCATTTTCATTCTCTCCTTTGATTTTAGAAAATTTATCAAACTTAAAGCCCTTCCAAGCGGTCCTCTTATCAGAACTAAGTTTACACAATAATAAGTCTTAAATAACTGTGCAGTTTTTGCGCACGTTGGCTTCATCAACCACTTTTGGCCAAGTATACCGTGATTTTTCAACGGTCAAGGCCCCATCACCACGCTCCAAAGCAATTGCACCAGTCTGCACCATTTCAATAATACCGTAAGGCCTCATCACATCAACAAAAGCGTGCAGTTTGTCATTAACGCCAGTAATTAAAAAAGTTAGTGAGTCGCCTGTAACATCAATGGCATGAGCACGAAACACGTCAGCCAATTTCAGTATTTCCAGCTTTTTGTCACCAGCTTTCACTTTGACTAAAGCCATGCTGCGTTTGGTACTGGCATTAGGCGGCAATACTTTAATCGATTCGACTTCAACCAATTTTGCTAACTGCTTGCATACCTGATCAACTGTCGAGGCATCAGCTTTCATCGTTACTGTCATCCTGGAAAATTCGGGATTCTGAGTAATACCGACGGCCAGACTGTCAATATTAAAACCGCGACGGGAGAACAGACCCGCGACACGCATCAAAACCCCCGGCTGATTTCTTACTACTATTGAAATGACTTGTTCCATTGCTCTACCTCCTTTTTAATAACAGGGTATAAAAAAGCCCCCATCTGTCTATAGACAGATAGGGGCGATGGCAAACCGCGGTACCACCCTACTTTGACCTCATTGTCCCGGTCTTATACCGGACGCTTTAACGCAGCGATCTGCGCCGGCACCTACTTAATTTCAGCACCGAAGTTCGCGGGTGAGTTTCACTCAAGGGTCTCCCTACGGCTTGCACCTACCGCCGCTTCTCTGCTAGGAAAGCTCCTCAGCTTTATTCCCGGTCATAACTTTTATCTTATTCCCACTGAACATAAATGTATTTCGTGGATGTTATTTTTACATTATGACAGTTTCATCAACCCGTGTCAAGCTTTTTTGTATCTTTTTATATCACTTTATTCCTTTTAATGTCCTTCGTAGACGCAATATTGTTTACATTGCGCCCATAAACAAAAATGCTCCTGATTTTTTTAATGATTTTAGTTATCTTTTTTACAGTTTTCAGGATATTTTTTAAAAAGCTGGACTAATAACGCAAAATATTCTATCCTATAAGTTATATAAAAATATTTTTATCTGAGGTGTAATGATGCGTTTATTAAAAGAAAAAATTAAAAACGAAGGAATTGTCCTCAACAATTCAATTCTCAAGGTTGACGCCTTCCTTAACCATCAGATCGATCCGGAATTAATGATGGAGTTAGGCCGCGAATTCAGCAAAAGATTTGCTGACAAAAAAGTGACAAAAATTTTGACGATAGAATCTTCCGGTATAGCGGTAGCACTGACAACAGCTTTGTTTTTTCATGTTCCAGTAGTCTTCGCTCGCAAGCAAAAACCTTCTACCATGAATGAAAATTTATATAGTACAAAGGTTTTTTCTTTCACCAAGAACGTAACTAACAATGTGTCTGTTTCCAAAAAATTCCTACCACCAGGCGAAAACATCCTGATACTGGATGATTTTTTGGCCAATGGAGAAGCAGCCATGGGGCTCGTCGATCTCGTTCATCAAGCCGGCAGTAACGTTGTCGGCATCGGCATCGTTATTGAAAAAGCTTTCCAACCGGGTCGCAAGCGTTTGATTGATGCCGGTTATCAGGTAGAATCCTTAGCCCGCATTCAAGCTTTTGAAAAAGGGCAAATTGTTTTTGCTGATGATGACGAATAATTGTTTTACATAAAAAATGCCGGTGGCCACTTAGCCACCGGCATTTTCTTTTTGATTTACTTTATAATTTTACCAGATTTACTTGTGTTATACCGTCGATTCCCTGCAACAGATTCAAAGTTTCTTTAGATATTTCAGAATCAACAGACATGAACATCATAGCGCGGCCTTCTTTATTATTTCTGCTGACTTGCATGTTCGCTATGTTCACGCGGCCTGCACCAAGCAGAGTACCAATCTGACCGATCATACCCGGTTTATCCTGATTGCGAGCCACCAGCATGTATTGCGCCGGTGATACATCAAATTCATAGCCATTGATTTCAACTATGCGGATTTCATTTTGTCCGAGAACTGTGCCGCTGACTGTAAAAACACTGTCCTTGCCGCTGATTTTCAAAGTAATCATGCTGAAGCGCTTCTCATTAGTAGTCATTTTGCTTTCCAGTACATCGACGCCGCGTCCCGAAGCAGCTAATGCAGCGTTTACGTAGTTAACGCGTTCTTTCAGGATTGGCTCAAATAAGCCTTTCAATATTGCACGCGTAAGCATCTCGGTTTCCATTTCTGCGACTTCGCCCTGGTAAATAACTTCGACTTTTTCTAACACTGCTTTTTCCATCTGATAATAGAATTTGCCTAAATATTCGCCAAGCTGCAAATAGCCTTTCATGTCTTCCAGATCCTGCGGATGCAAGGTCGGCAGGTTAACCGCATTGGCTACCATCTCACCTCTCAACGCACTGAGGACTTCACTTGCAATAGTCAGGCCTACATTGTCCTGTGCTTCATCTGTACCTGCTCCAATATGAGGTGTCACAACACATTGCGGCAATTGAATCAAAGGCGAAATAGCATGCGGCTCGTCTTTCAATACGTCGATACCTGCGCTGGCAACTTTTCCCTCTTTGATTGCTTCATACAAATCTTGCTCATTGATCAACCCGCCGCGTGCACAATTTACAATGCGCACACCTTTTTTGCAGAGAGCAAGTTCCTTCTTCGTGATAATATTGATTGTTTCCTCAGTTTTTGGCGTATGAATGGTAATAATATCTGCTCTCTTCAGCAATTCTTCCAAAGTTTCGCATTTTTCCACACCAAATTTCTTGAATCTGGCGTCTGTAATATAGGGATCGTAGGCTATGACCTTCATGCCAAAAGCTTGCATCCTGGTTGTAACCAGTGCACCAATACGACCTAAACCAATGATACCCAAAGTCTTGTGAAGCATTTCTGAACCTCTGAGACCTGTTCTGCCCCATTCCCCAGCCATCAGCAAATTATGTCCTTTAACCATATTGCGTGCCGAAGCCAGCATTAATCCTATAGTCAGTTCACAAGCAGAAACAATGTTTGATTCCGGCGTATTAACAACGATAATACCACGTTTGGTTGCGCCTTCCATATCAATGTTATCAACACCGTTGCCGGCACGGCCTACAACCTTTAGTCTTGTAGCTTTTTGATACAATTCCTCATCAACTTTTGTCACACTGCGGACAATCATAGCATCATACTGATCTATGACATTAAGAAGTTCTTCCCTTTCCAGTTCTCTGTAAACAACAACTTCCACGCCGGGAGTATTTTGCAGCAATTCAATGCCCTTATCAGCAATTTTTTCCGTAACGATAATCTTCATTTCAATTCCTCCTAATTATAAAATAAAACTCTCGTGCTTGATCATCACAAAGATCAAGGACGAGAGTTTATACTCACGTGGTGCCACCTTATTTCGCCCAGGCATAAATCACCTGCGCCTCATACTCGATATATCGGTCGAACCCGGACAGGTTGCTACCCCTGCCGTCTCCGGAGTGGATTCAATCTAATACCAGTCCGACTCACACTAACCGTCGGCTCTCTGTACTTGGTTTTCGATTTACTTGTCTCTTTCATCAACTGGAAAATATGTAATTCTCAAGCATTAGAATTATTTTACTTCGCATTCCTAGCCTTGTCAAGGTTCAGCGACAAAAAAATATGCCACAATTTTAACACTTATCGGTGATTATTGTTATTTTTTTATCGTTTTTGAAAACATATTCACAAGCACTTTTACCCTTCGCGCAATCTATCCACCTCAAAAACATACTATATCTGCAAATTTTACTGGTATCCCTTGATAGATATGTTATAATCGAGTAGATGGGCGAAAAGCCTTATGTTCTGAGCGTTTCAGGGAGGAAAGTAGCATGACAACAACTTGTGCATCATCGGCGGATAAAATTTTGCAGGCAGCAACTGAACTTTTTGCCAGCAACAATTTTGACGGCACCTCAATTAAGGAAATTTCAAAATTATCCGGAGTCAACAGCGCGCTTATTTCATATTATTTCGGAGGCAAAAAAAATCTATACCAGGAAGTTTTAAATAAGCAGTCAGCACTTTTCCTCGATCTTATTGAGCAAGTAAGCAAGCAAACTCTTTCACCAATAGCCAAACTGCAGCTCTACACGAAAGAAGTCTCCTTAATACAACTGCAAAGGCCTATGCAGGTTCATCTTATCTATCGTGAATTATTGACCCCATCCGGTTTCTGTAACAACTTTGTTCAATCACGCCTGTACAAAATTCATCAGTTTCTTTTCGACCTCGTTGCTGAAGGCATTAAGTACGGCTGCATCAAAGCCAACTTACAACCAACTTATGTTGCCTTTACTATAGAAAGCATCATCGTTTTTTTCTTTTTGACACAAAGCTTTGTCCGTGAATTGGGCTCTTTTTCTAAAGATAATGAGCATGAATATCTGGAAAATGCCCTCAATTCTTATCTTTACTCTATAACGAATTAATATAATGACGCTAAAAAGCCTTCACTTTGGCAAAATACAAAGTGAAGGCTTTTTAGCTTTTTAATCGCGAGGAGGTGCAAACACCAATTGTTTCTTCATGTTTACCAAAGCACGCATCGCCAAAGCGTAGCCATCAAAGCCAAGTCCACAGATCTGTCCTTTACACGCAGCTGCAGTAACAGATTTATGTCTGAATTCTTCTCTTCCGTGGATATTACTGATGTGTACTTCGATAGCCGGTAGTTTCACAGCCTTCAGTGCATCCAATAGTGCTATGCTATAGTGCGTATAAGCTGCCGGATTTATCACAATGCCGTCAGCATCGCCATAAGCATCTTGAATAAAGGATACCAACTCACCTTCGCAGTTACTTTGTTTGATTTCCACTTCAACGCCAAGTTCCTGAGCAGCGACTTTAACAAACTGGCAAAGTGCAACGTAGTCATCCGGTCCATAAATTGCATTTTCCCTTACACCCAGCATATTGATATTAGGGCCGTTTAAAACCAGGATTTTCATTTTTCCACCTTCTTTAAAATATTAAGTATTTCACGTACTGTGGCTTCCGGTTCTTCATTATTACCAACTATAAAATCCTTGTATTTATGATAAAGTTCACTACGTTCCTTGTATAAGTCAAAAATTCTCTGACGGCCGGCCGCTAGCAAAGGCCTGCTTGCAATATCTACATCAGCACAAATCAACTCCGGGCTGCGATCAATAAAAATGATAATGCCATTTGCTTTTAATCGCTCCATATTTTCTGATCTTTTAACGACGCCGCCGCCGGTTGCTATAACCAGGTCTCTTGCATCAGCCAGTTTGCTGATGGTTCTGGTCTCTGCCTCCCGAAAGTTCTCCTCGCTCACCGCAAATAATTCCTTAATGGTTTTACCTTCCCAATCTTCCAGGAGATGATCGGCATCACAAAAAACGCGCCCCAATTTTGCTGCCAAAATTTTGCCGATTGTTGTTTTGCCGCTGCCAGGCATTCCGATTAATACAATATTTTTCATTGCACTTCACCACTGATAAGGTCAGCAATTTTCACTATCAGGTTGTCTTCGATTTTTCGCTGCAGCCAGATTTCTTCTGCCGCTACCGCTTGTGACACCAACATTATGAGGCCGTTAGCGGTTTTCTTCCCGTATTCACGTGCATAACGCAAAAAAACAGTTTCGGCTGGATTATAAATCAAATCAACAGCAGCATCAAACTTAACAATAACTTCACGCGATACAGGCGAGGCATTAACAAGCGGGAACATCCCTAATGGTGTGCAATTTATCAAAACATCACCGCTGCGATTAATTAATTCCGTATAATCGCAGAATTGCAAAGGAACTTCCAATTGCATTTCCAGTAAATCCTCTGCAGATTGGCGAGGATTACGCGAGACAATCAATATCTCTCCTGCACCATTATCATTTAAATACTGCAAAACAGCTCTGGCAGCCCCGCCAGACCCTAATACAGCAGTTTTTTTATTTCTTACTTCTATGTGATTGTGGTTTAGCAAAAAACCAAAACCGTAGTAATCAGTATTATACCCCTTGGCTTCCCCGTTTTGAAAAGAAATTGTATTTACCGCACCGATTGAGCCAGCTTCTTTGGCTATATTGCTTAAATAAGGAATGACAGCCTTCTTATAAGGAATTGTCACATTCAAACCGTCAAATTTTCCCCTTGCTTGCGCAAGAAAAAAAGGTAATTCTTCTCTTTCTACCTCAAGCAAGGCATAATCGCCGTCTATCTTCAGCTCTTGAAACAATAAATTGTGTATTTTTGGTGAAAGACTATGTCCAAGCTTTTCCCCCAACAGACCAAATCTTACCATAAGGCGCCCCCAGCTTTAAGAATCCATTTTGTTTGCTCTATATTTTGTCTCCTACATAGTTTCCCAAAACTTTGCAGTAGGTACTGCTGCTTTCGATTTGTGCTATAGCCTTTCTAACATTTGCATCATGCAAATTGCCGCTGACATCGATATGGAAAAAATATTCCCACGGCGTTCCTTCAATAGGTCTGGACTCGATATTCAGCATGTTTAAGCCATTGTGATAAAAATTGCCAAGCATATTGTACAAAGACCCTGGCTCATGTTTCAAAGAAACAACGAGTGTGATTTTATCCGCACCAGGAATCTCTTGCATTTCGCTCGCTATCACAAAAAACCTTGTGTAATTATTAGTATTGGCATTAATATTGCTGGCAAGAATCTCCAGTCCATATAAATCTGCAGCTTGTCTGCCGGCTACGGCTGCCATATAGTCCGTCTTTTTCGTACTGACCAGTTCAGCGCCTTTCGCTGTATTGAAATAGGGAATCTGTGCCATTTTAGGATACTGTTTAAAAAATGGCCGGCACTGGGCAAAACCTTGCGGGTGAGAATAGACTTCCGTGATTTTATCGAGTGATGTTCCTGGGTAGGCCAATAAATTATGTTCTATTTTCACACATTTTTCGCCAACAATGTGACAATCGTAGCGACGCACCAAGTCATAAACTTCAGTAATGCCGCCTGTAGAAGAATTCTCGATAGGCAGCAACCCGTAAGCAACCTCGCCTTCTTTCACTGCCTGGGCAACATCTTCAAACAAGGTATAATTATGTTCTTCGACATTAGCGCCTGCAAAATATTTTTGTAAGGCAAGATGGCTGTAAGCTCCCGGAACTCCTTGATAACCAACAGCTATTTTTTCATCGTGCGGCTTAGCAATAATTTTGCGAGGAAGTTCGCTTTGCAAATATTCTTCCTCTTGGCGACAGCTTATGTCGATAATCTGAGCCATTATTTTTCTTAAGCCATCGGCATAAGCGGAATTCTGAACTCGCTTTTTGCAATTGTCCAAAACAATTGCTTCCCTTGCTTTGTCCCTTACCGGCAGTTTTTTTGCCTTCTTATATTCTGCAACTTCATGAACAGCATTCATGCGTTCTTCAAAAAGCTTCGCTATCTCAGCATCAATTTTATCGATTTTTTCCCGTATTTCTGCTAAGTTGAGTTTTTTCATCATTTCACCATCAATTTCATGTCAGACGTCAAAAGCATATCTAAAACTATCCAGGCCGCAACACCTTCGATGACAGGTACTGCCCGCTGTACGATACAGGGGTCATGACGGCCGGCAATCTGCAGCATTGTATTTTCGCCTTTGGCCAGATTGACAGTTGTCTGTTGCTTTCCAATCGAGGGGGTTGGCTTGATTCCAACCTTGAATACAACAGGCATACCATTGGTAATGCCGCCGAGTATGCCGCCATTATTATTGGTTTTGGTTTTTACGCTGCCTTCCTCCAGATAAAGCGGGTCATTCGCTTCCGAACCTCGCATAGTAGTCAATGCAAAGCCAGCACCGAATTCAAGCCCCTTTACTGCCGGCACAGAAAACAGTGCATGTGCCAACCTGCTTTCAACCGAATCAAAAAATGGTGAACCAATGCCGGCAGGCAAACCCAGAATCATACATTCGATACTGCCACCGACAGAATCAGCTTGTTCGCGCATATTCAAAATCAATTCCTGCATCTTTTGGCCTTGCTCGTCATCAAGAACAGCCATGGTTTTTAATGCCAGGGAGTCTAAAGT
This sequence comes from uncultured Acidaminococcales bacterium, assembly GCA_964427675.1. Classification (GTDB taxonomy): domain Bacteria; phylum Bacillota; class Negativicutes; order Acidaminococcales; family Acidaminococcaceae; genus RZYP01. The sequence continues at coordinate 25,599 of CAYRVN010000003.1, read as the reverse complement.
TGAAGTACTCTCGCCGAGGGGATTAAATGCGGAGTCCTTAACGCCATAAATATCAGCAATATGTGCTCCCACCTTGATGCCCTGAAGTTCCAGTATCTGCTTGGACAAAGCACCGATGAAAACCAATGGTGCGGTCAGCCGGCCGGAAAAATGCCCGCCGCCACGGTAGTCGTTAAAACTGTGATATTTAATTTTGCCGGAATAGTCAGCATGTCCTGGGCGCATAACGTCCTTGAGCAGGCTATAATCACCAGAACGAGTGTCGCTGTTGGCTATAAGGGCGCAAAGGGGAGTTCCTGTCGTTTTGCCTTCAAAAAAGCCACTCTGAATCGCAAACTCATCCTTCTCCTGCCGCGGTGTTGACATGAGATTCTGTCCGGGAGCTCTTCGCTTCATTTCTTGTGAAATCATAGCAAGATCGATTGTCATGCCCGGTGGTAAACCATCAATAACCAGACCAATAGCCGCCCCGTGTGATTCACCGAAAATCGTCATTTTGAGCCTTTCACCATGTATACCACTCATAAATTGCTCTCTCCCCTTCACAATCTTCCATTATAAATTCCCATCATTAAATTTAGTTGTGCGAAACTAAGCTACCTATTAATTTGCTGGCTTCGCACGCTTTAAAATCATAAGACCCACTATAGCCGAAATAAGCGAGCCAATAGCAATCCCTATTTTGGCTGAATCAGCAGCAGGTGTCCCAGCAAATACCAAGGTTGTCATAAAAATTGCAATCGTGAACCCAATGCCAGCAATTACTCCGGCACCAAAAATATGCGTCCAGGTAACACCGCTTGGCGGTGATGCTATTTTAAGAAGCGTCGTCAGCCTGGCCATACAATAAATGCCCAATGGCTTACCAACAAAAAGACCAACAAAAATACCCATGCTCACTGGCGAAAACACTTCTGTTTGGGCAGAAAAAGTAATACCGGAGTTAACAAACGCAAAGAAAGGTAAAACCAAATAATGAACAAATGAATGCAGAGCCGTTTCCATCTTAGTCAGTGGCGTCAATGCTCTTTCAGACAAGCGTCCTATCATAAAAATTGATTCTTTCGCATATTCATCAGTCAAAATATTGACGGTTGCATTTTCATGCGTAATTAATTTTTTTAAATGAACTCGTGAGCGTTTTAAATAATCCTCAAAAGCTACTTTAGGTTTTACAGGTATGGTCATGGCGGCTAAAACGCCGGCAATCGTCGGATGAATGCCGGACTTGGCAACAGCAATCCAGACAAGTACTGACAAAACTGTATAAACAAAAGTTGAACGCACACCTGTCTTGTTTAACAAATACATAAAGCACAAAAGCAAAATTGCAGCAGCTGCCGCTAATACGCTGAGTTCGCTGGTATATAAAACACCAATGATGATGATACCTATGATATCATCGGCAATGGCAAGAGTTGTCAGAAAGACTTTAAGCCCAATAGGAACCGATGAGCTTATCAAAGATAATACGGCAAGGCTAAACGCTATATCTGTAGCAGTTGGAATAGCCCAGCCACCTGCAGTTGCAGCACTATGCGGGAAAACTGAATAAAAAACTGCCGGCATAACAACGCCGCCTATGGCAGATATAACTGGAAACAACGCCATCTTAACCTGCCTTAAATGACCTACCAAAAGTTCCCTTTTGATTTCTAAGCCAACAAGGAAAAAGAAGAAAACCATCAATCCATCATTAACAACATGCAAAAGGCTATGGGTATTTACATAGGAGCCTATAGAAATAGTAATAGGCATTTCAATAAAATTAAAATAATAGTCCTTATAAGGAGAATTTGCTATCAACATTGCTAAAATAACGCAGATTACCAGCAGCATGCCCCCAAAAGATGAAGACTGCAGTATTTTCATCGTACGCTTTAAAATTGAATATTTGTGCTTGTTATAAAGTTCTTTCATAGGACCTCCTTCGATTTTTAATCTGTGTTTTTACTTATCGCTTCACAACCTTTCTATTTGACCGCCCACAGCAGCGAAGTCATCCCAGAATCTGGGATAAGATTTTTTTACACTTTCAGCTCCATGAACTACCATTTCTCCTTGGCACTTACAACTTGCAACCGCAAGAGACATGGCAATTCGGTGATCGTTCCAACATTCAACTTCGCCGCCTTTTAAAATTTTCCTGCCTTTGATTAGCAAACCATCAGCGAGCTCAATTACATCTGCTCCCAGCTTACCTAATTCAGTGGCAACAGCACTCAAGCGGTCACATTCTTTGATACGCAGCCTGCCGGCATTAATTATCTCCGTTGTCCCTTCGCTGACAGCTGCCAAAACAGCGAGCACAGGTATAATATCCGGGCAATCAGCAGCATCAATAGTTATTGCCTTCGTCGAAGCTGATGAAGAAGTTATAACCATATTTTCTTCATCAATTGCAAGCTTGGCTCCCATTGCTGACATAATCGCAATAATCGCTTTATCCCCCTGCAGCGAAGACATTGTAAGTCCTGTGCATTCAAGCGGACCGCCCAGTGCACCGGCAACAAGCCAAAAAGCAGCTTGGGAATAGTCTCCTTCAACAACCGAGTCACGGCTGACATATTTCTGCCCGCCACGAACAAAATAACGTAAATAATTTTCATGTTCAATCTCAATGCCGTATTTTGCGAGGCAGGACAGCGTAAGCTCCACATAACTTTGTGATTCCAGTGGTGAAGTTATGGTAATCACTGAATCCCCATCAAGAAGCGGCAAGGCAAATAAAAGCCCGCTGATGAATTGCGAACTGACGTTTCCCGGTAATTCAAAATTACCTGAGGCTAGTTTACCTTTCAATTTAAGAGGTAATTCGCCAGACGATGCAGTTTCATAGTCAAATCCTTGCTTAGCAAAAATATCATAATAAGCATCAAGTGGTCTGGAAACGAGCTTGCCATGGCCTTTGAAGGTTACTTCATCGCCGCATAGCGCTGCCACAGGTATCATGAAGCGCAACGTTGAGCCGGATTCACCGCAGTCTATTTCTTTGCCGACCACATGCAAAATACCCCCATCAATCTTGAAAGCCGTCCTGTCGGGATATTTTGATGGCACCTTGGTAATTTGCCTACCCAAAGCCTCTAAAGCACGGCAAGTCGCTTCAATGTCTGCTGACATGCTGATGTTATCAACGACAGATGTTCCTTCAGCCAAAGCAGCACAGATTATTTCCCTATGTCCCATACTTTTGGAGGAAGGAATACACACCTTGCCAGCCAATGGAGTTGGTTTTATGCGAATAGTGTCCATAGCTTGCTCCTATCTTATATAAGATGCCAATTCTTCACACGGTATTTTCATTAATCTTGCTTCGCCAATCTTATCTAAGACAACAAGGGTTATGGCTCCACCTTTTTTCTTTTTGTCCAGGGCGATAGTTTTCAGCACTTCGTCTTTTGCCATGACAGCTCCGGTAGGAAGGCCATATTGCTCTAAAATATTCCTGATTACCGCGGCAGACCCTTTTTCCGTAATACCCAATCGTTCGGTCTGCTCAGTCAACGCAACCATACCGATACCGACACCTTCACCATGTGTGTAGTTTTCATAATTAAAGTATTTTTCCACCGCATGGCCAATAGTATGGCCGAAGTTCAATAACATGCGTTCGCCTGTGTCAAACTCATCCATTTCAACTATCCGTGCTTTGATGGAGCAGCATTCATAGATGATAGCTTCAATATCTGACAAAAGTTCTTCATCATTGCTAATCTTCTGTAATTTGGCAAAAAGGCTGGCACTTTTAATACAACCGTATTTTATTGCCTCAGCCAAACCATCATGCAAATAACGCTTAGGCAAAGTGCCAAGCAGATCCGGATCAATAAACACGCCTAGTGGCTGATAAAAACTGCCAACAAGATTTTTGCCGGCAGGCAGATCAATTGCCACTTTGCCACCCACACTGCTATCTATCTGCGCCAGCAAGGAAGTAGGTACCTGAATAAAATCAATACCACGCAAGAAAGTCGCAGCGGCAAAACCGCCAAGGTCGCCCGGAACACCACCGCCAAAAGTAATGACCAGGTCACCTCTGGTCATTCCAAAAGCTGCCATCTGGGCAAAGACATCGCCAAGAGTCTCCAGTGTCTTACTTTTTTCTCCCGGTTCGATTGCAATCCTGCTGACATTGAAAGCTGCTTCTTCCAAGGCCTTCTGCATACTATCACCATATAAGGCGTCTACATTAGCGTCCGTAATAACCGCGACTTTGTCAGCCTTGGAAAGCAACCTTGCTTCCTTACCGATTTTTGCGAGTAACCCTCTTGCTATTTTTATGTCGTAACTTCTTTTTCCCAGATTAACTTTTACTTCATCCATTGTATAAGGCCTTCCTTTTGCTGGCTGCACTTTGCATCATTAGTTTGAGAGTTTCTGCATCGCCTTTTTCCAGAGCCTCCGTCCAGCGCGCCAATTGTTCCTGAAAACTTGTTATTTCCGCCAGCACGTTTTCTCTGTTATACAGAAAGAGATCTGTCCATAATTCCGCATTAATGTCGGCAACCCGCGTAGCGTCTCTGAAACTGCCGGCAATAAAACACTTTGTTTCGTCATTCATTGACTTGCTGTTCACCAGCGAAACAGCGAGCAAATGGGGCAGATTGCTGGTGTAGGCAATAATACTGTCATGCTGCTCACGAGAAACTTCAACCACCCTTTTGCACCCAAGAGCTTTGGCAAACTCCTTAAGCCAATTTACATTGTCTTGATCATTGCCTGCTCTTGGCACAAAAATATAGTTAGCGCCGCTAAAAATCTCAGCAGATGACTGAGTAAAGCCACTTCCTTCTCTCCCCGCCATTGGGTGTCCTGCAACGAAATCCATGCCATCGCCCAGTAACTCATCAATGCCTTCTATTATATCTCCCTTGATGCCTGCAGCATCAGTAAGCAGAACACCAGGTTTAAAATATTGAACATTTTTCTTCACAAAATCGAGAATAACTGCGGGGTAAACCGCAAAAATAATCACATCAGCTTCTTGCAATGATTCATCAGGCACAGAACAAGGCACATCAATAACGCCCTCTTCTAAAGCCTGCGCTAATACATCCTTGTCGGAATCAACGGCAATAATCTTTTTAACACCTAAGCGTCTCAGCGCCTTAGCATACGAACCGCCAATCAAACCCAACCCGACAACACAAAAAACGATGTCTTTTATTTCTTTGTCCATGCTACTAAACCTACCAGCCAAAAAACTCACCTCATTGTTCTTTTTTAAGTTAATGCCTACAATCCTACAATTCTACGATACTATCCTCATTATAACCTAAAAAAACTGCGGTGAAAATTTTATCCTGATTGCCAGCCTATAATTCCCGACCGACAATCCTTGCAATTTCCTTCAAGTCCTTCATTAAAGCTGCAAAACGCTCAGGCTTCAGGGATTGCGCACCATCACACCATGCGTTTTCCGGGTCATTGTGCACTTCGATCATGAGGCCGTCCGCGCCTACAGCAATAGCAGCTTTAGCCAGTGGTTCTACCATCCACCACATGCCAGCTGCATGGCTAGGATCAACAATAACCGGCAAATGGCTCAGCTTTTTGACCGCAGGTATGGCACTTAAATCAAGCGTGTTACGAGTGTATGTTTCGTAAGTTCGAATGCCGCGCTCACAGAGAATTACATTCTCATTGCCGCCAGACATAATATACTCGGCTGACATGATCCACTCTTCAATAGTAGCAGCCAAGCCTCTTTTCAGCAGAATAGGCACTTGTGTCTTACCAAGCTCCTTCAACAGCTCGAAATTCTGCATATTACGTGCACCGACTTGAATTAAGTCAACGTCTTCCACAAATCTTTCAATTTTGTCCGCCGACATGATTTCCGTTACTATCGGCAGGCCATTGGCCTCACCCGCAGCTTTCAGCATATCCAAACCTTTTTCTTTCAGTCCCTGGAAGGAGTAAGGAGAAGTACGAGGCTTGAAAGCGCCGCCGCGCAAAAGCGTAGCTCCAGCTTCTTTAACAGATTTAGCTACAGAATTCATTTGCTCATCGGTTTCAATAGAACAAGGACCAGCTATCACAGCTAATTTTTTCCCACCAATTTCTACGCCGCCGACATTAACAACGGTGTTTTCCGGGTGGAACATACGATTCGCCCTTTTGAATGGCTCCTGAACGCGCATAACCTTTTCCACATAGTCATTAACCGTGATGCGTTTAGGGTCAAAAGTGCTGGTATCACCGATAACTCCATAGATGGTCATATTAACGCCAACTATTTCATTAATCTGAAAACCTTCCCGCAAAAGCATTTCTTTCAGTTTTCTGCGTTCAGCTTCCGGTGCTCCCGGTTTCAATACAATGATCATAATCTGTGTCTCCTCTGCGAAATATTTTCTTTATATTTTTTTATAGCATTAAAACCAGAAATTAAAGTTCTCTGCCAACAATAGGAGCAATATTCTTCAAATCATTCATCAAGGCAGCGAAACGCTCTGGTTTAAGAGACTGAGCCCCATCACACCATGCGTTTTCCGGATCGTTGTGCACTTCAATCATGAGACCGTCTGCGCCTACAGCAATAGCTGCTTTGGCGAGTGGCTCAACCATCCACCACATACCGGCCGCATGGCTTGGGTCAACTATAACCGGCAGATGGCTCAGTTTTTTAACCGCTGGTATAGCACTTAAATCAAGGGTGTTGCGAGTGTAGGTTTCGTAAGTACGAATGCCGCGCTCACAGAGAATTACATTCTCATTACCGCCTGCCATAATGTATTCTGCTGACATTATCCATTCTTCAATCGTAGCCGCAAGACCTCTTTTGAGCAGAATTGGCACCTGCGTCTTACCAAGTTCCTTCAGCAATTCGAAATTCTGCATATTGCGTGCGCCTACTTGTATTAAGTCAACCTTGCCGACAAATTGGTCTAGCTTGTCCGCGGACATGATTTCTGTTACTATCGGCAGCTTATTATTAGTGCCTGCCTCGCCAAGCATATCCAAGCCTTTTTCTTTCAAACCCTGGAAGGAATACGGAGAAGTACGAGGTTTGAAAGCGCCACCGCGCAACAGTGCTGCGCCGGCTTCTTTGACGGATTTAGCAACAGAATTCATCTGCTCATCGGTTTCAATAGAGCAAGGACCTGCGATTACCGCTAATTTTTTGCCGCCAATTTCTACACCACCGACGTTAACAACTGTATTTTCCGGATGGAACATACGATTCGCACGTTTGAAAGGCTCCTGTACACGCATGACTTTTTCCACGTAATCATTTACAGTAATGCGCTTTGGATCTATCATGCTGGTGTCACCGACAACACCAAGAATACAGTAATTCAAGCCTTTACTAACGTTAATGTAAAAGCCCTGTTTTTCCAAACTTTCCTGTACTTTTTTTGCTTCCGCATCTGGTGTCCCCGGTTTCATTACGATAATCATGATAACATCACCTTTTCCCTTATATTTTTCTTTTTTAGATAACTAATTCAGTATTTTGAACAAATAAAAAAGCAGGCTCCGTAAAAGAGCCTGCTCGACGACAATATACCATATCAAGAATTAATAATCATCGCTACCTTTTTCGGCCTCTATTCACGCTAATTGAGCTATTCAGTTGATCGCATGCAAAATACCAAGTGCTAAAATAATAGCCTTGGTTAAAAGTAAACGCGTATTCAACTGCCCAATTTTGCATTAAATTAGATTTCATTATGTAGCCGCCTGTAATTCAATTTTATAGCTTAATTGTCGTTATCTTACCTTGCACCAGTAGACTTGTCAAGGAAAATATTTACACTTTTAGTAAGTTTTTATTCACTGTAAACAATATTACATTATTCTGTATCTTCAAAAGCCTGTTTTGCCATTATACAATATTTGCAACATTTAAAAACAAGAAGTTTAGATAATACCGCTGATCAATGTTATGACCGCACTGGCAAAAACAGTGCCGATCACCAGACGTTTGAAAAGCACCGCATTAATTTTGTAAAACAGCCTTTCCCCCAATGCCCAGCCAACCACCATTGCCGGAATGGACAGCAAAGTTATATTGATCATTTCTGACGGATGAAAAGAGCCCCAAAAATAACTCAGAATTAAGGTGCCGGCATTACCAAGAAGGAAAAAACGCACCAAATTAGCCCGCATCAATTCTTTGGGCATATTTTCATTAAGATAATAGCATACTATCGGCGGCCCGTTTAAACCAGCCGTCGCGCCGCAAAAACCACTGACAAAGCCATAACCAAGCTGTGCCAAACGCTTATGGACCAACTCCACTTTAAAATTTTTGATGAGGGCAGCCGTTGCCAGAAGCAGGCTCAAGCCTATAACAACTTTAACGGAATTGACACTGGCAATTTTAAGGAAATAACCTCCCGGCAATGCTCCAAGCAAGCTGCCGACAAACAAAAGCATGACCTGCCCTAAATTACCATCTTTCCAAGTTTTGACAAGCATGATTGATTTCATGAACATGCCACTGAACAAAAGAAATATCACTGTTTCCTTTGGTCCCATAACAAAAGTAAGAAAAGGCGCTGCGACCAGGGCAAAGCCAAAACCCGTGACTGCCTGAACAAGACTGGCAGCAAAAATAATCATTGAAACCGATAAAATAAATTGAACATCCAAAGTTGCCTCTGTCTCCCTCCAGCCGGATTTTATACTATTCTAAGCTTAATTCTTATAATTGACAAGGGAATATAATAAATATATATTAATTAGTATGCCAAGCAAAAATATTTTAGGAGTGATACTATGAGTTGTGATAAAAACTGCGATACTTGCGCAACCAGCGATAATTGCAATGATAAGGCAATTAATGAACAAGACCAGAAAATCAATGCCTTTCTCAGTAAAGTAAAACATAAATTAATGGTCATGAGCGGCAAAGGCGGTGTTGGCAAAAGCACGGTAGCGGCTAATCTCGCCATCGCGCTAAGTGAAAAAGGCTATAGCGTCGGTTTATTGGATGTTGATCTTCACGGTCCAAGCATAGCAGGAATTTTAGGCTTGACCGGTATCCCCTTAAATGCTGACTGTGATCAACTTCTGCCGTATCAATATAGTGAAAATTTACAGGTTATGACCGTGCAAGGCCTCCTGGCCGATCCTGATGACGCCTTAATCTGGCGTGGTCCTTTAAAAATCGGTGTTATAAGGCAATTTTTGGCAGATACAAAATGGGCTGATCTTGACTATCTGATTGTCGACTGCCCGCCTGGAACAGGTGATGAACCACTCACAATTATTCAGACCATAAAAGATGCCCAGGCGGTTATAGTAACTACGCCGCAAGAGGTTTCACTGGCTGATGTTCGTAAATCAATCAACTTCTGTCAGCAGGCTGAGGTTGCTATCCTTGGTATCGTTGAAAACATGAGTGGTTTTGTCTGCCCAGATTGCGGTGCAGTACATAACATCTTTAAAAGCGGTGGTGGTGCCAAACTTGCAGCTGAACGCAACATTAACTTTCTTGGCAAACTGCCAATAGATCCGCAAGTCGTAGATAGCGAAGACAGCGGCAACCCGACGGCGTCAATGAGCGCCACGACGAAAGAAGCGCTGCAAGCGGTAGTTGCTAACATCATCAAGAACGTAAAATAAAAGTGAGGAGCGGAACTAACTCATTCCGCTCCTCTTTCGATATGCCTTCACGGGAAAATCCTCACTGTCCTGTCTTCTGCCATCAAGACCTTCAGATATCGCCGGAAAACATATCCGAAACACCCTTGCGGGGTGTTTTCATCTATTGAGAGGGCAGCCATCCTGCCGCCCTCTTTTTACATAGGCTCGAGAGTTACTTCCATCAACAGTCTGTTCCGTACAGAAACTTTCCGACTACCAAGAGCAACCGTAACCCAAACGGCTCATTTCTCGAAACTCTCTCGCTGCCTATGGCCTTGTCTTTTTCTGTTTTAATTATAACTTAAAAATAGTTAAACAGCAAGAGATTTTTCAGAAAATTTTGTGTATTGTTTGTATCAAAAAGTGTCTTTTTTATTAATTTTTACTCAACCAATACATCATTTATTCCTTTTTCCACAACATATTTAGTTGTTTTTTTTAAGATATTATCTCTGATGCTGCCTGGAATAACCTGGCTCCAGCACATATTTTCGCTTTGCTGGAAATCGAGGATGAGACCATAATCTGTGTAATCAGTATAACCTTTGATTGCACAGATTATTTCATGTGTACTAAGATTAAATTGAAATAAAAAGTGTTTTAAGGATGTGCCCAAGTTTTCATAGCCGTTAGTTGGCAATTTATACTTCTGCCGGTTAATTATCCTTTTACGTCGTCCTGTATCCTTATAGCCGACAAATACCCACACTTCATATTCGACCCAAGGCTGCTCTTTAGCTGTTACCTTAAGTTTTGTAGTGTCTAACCAATAACTTTCTGCGTAATTGGCAAACAACCTATAGTATTTTTTATAGAACTCTTCCATGGCAGCCACCTCTCCATGAGTTTCTAATTTTGCTAAGTCGCTATTTCGTTACAAGCTATTAATTATCCTGCCAGATTCATTTTTTATTTGAGAAAATTTTCGTTTTAGCAGCTGTTTATGTCTTGCGAAAGATTTGTTATTTGCCGTCCACAATGCTATAATCAGCAAATAAGAAAAGAAATGAGGTCCTTTTATGGATATAAAGAAAAATCATATTAAGAAAACCATTTTGTTAAGCATTAGCTTAGCTACCATATTTTCTTCTTTGCACTTTACGCCAAGCGAACAACAACCTGAAGAAACAGAAGTCCAGTGTGTTGTTACTGCTAAAGCACATGCTTCCGCACCAATCTGGCGAAAGCCACCTACACCAACCGTACACTATTCCGCAAGTAATCCGGCTTCGCTAAGGCCAATGTTAATCTGGACCAAAGTTAAAGGTGCCGTAATATACGAAGTCGAATTTCTGCCATCTCCTCTGCCGGCCTTCAATAAAAGTGCTCTTTCAGAAACGCATCTATTTTCCACGCGACAAGTCTACGGTAATGGTTACAATCCTGATTTAGAAGAATTCGCAGCCACAAGTCCAATCTATTGGCGCGTAAGGGCTCTTAATTTTGATGGCGAACCAATAAGCAATTTTTCAGAACCTGAAAAACTTTGTTTCAATTCCTCTGTCCCGCCTGTCAATTCTCCTGTACCACATGATTCTTATGGTGATATCCACGGTTCCACTCTTCTTTATCCTGTATATTCCTGGCTTCCTATTGCTCACGCAACACAATATGAAGTTGAATTACTTAATGCGCCGCCAGAAAATCCCAATGGCATCGAACCTTCCATCCATCGCATCTGGTCGGCAATAACGGAACTATCCGATAAATATGATGATAAAGCTCGCTATTCATCCAAGCCTTTCTATTGGCGAGTCAGAGGAATGGATGAAGACGGCAATCCTGTAGGAGTCTATTCAGATGCCCAGGAGTTTTTTGTCGACCCCAACACAGGCTGGGAAATTGCTACATTTGGTGACAGCATCAGTCATGGCGGCGGTAGTATGTCTTATTCGCCTGTTGATTGGGAATACAGCTACCAGACTTACCTGGACTTTCCTGTCGTTAATTTATCTAACAGCGGCGATACCAGTGACACAGCTGTTGATCGTTTTGACGAAGATGTATTGCCGTTTCATCCCCGCTACCTGATTATCCTTGAAGGCTCTAACAGCATACGCGGAGGCACCTCAGCGGAGTCTGTAATCAGTGACTTGAAGGCAATAAAAGCCAAGTGCGAAAAAAATAGCATAGTACCTATTTTCATGACGCTACCTCCCATCAATCCGGCAAGCATTGAAAAAGTATTTAATGAACCAACTGCTGACGATTGGCGTGAAGAGATGGACACAGTCAATCAATATATTCGTACTCAAACCATCAACATTGATCTGGCCAGCAGAATGAATTACCCTGACGGTGTACTGCCGGCAAGGTTAGCTTTAGACGGCTTGCATCCTGATATTAATATTAAAAAGAAAATGGCGGCAATAATCAATGCCGAGCTTCCTAAAATTATAGCATCGCAAAAACAAAAATAAGCATATAAAAACCCATGAGGAGATCACTCCCCATGGGTTTGTTTTTTAATTACAAAGCATTAATTCACCATATAAAGCAAAGGCACGGAGAAAACAAGCATAATAGTCAAGCCTAGCGGCACGCCTACTTTTGCCCATTCTTTACTCGGGATATCCAGTTTGTTTGCCGAAATAATGTTTGGTATATTTCCTAAAATCAACATGCCGCCACTGATTAAAAGGCCCATCAGGATTGCAGTAATCTGTCTCGTAGACATCTTATCGCTAATTTCGGCAGCAGCAAGAGTAGCATTATCCAATACGGCAGAAATCATATTGATCCAATATAAAATTTCACTAGGCAAACCAAGAACAAAACGGTCGATAACTGGCTTTAGACCGGTGCCCAAAAACGTCAAAGCCATCACAAAAAGATAGACATTAAAAGCTCGGTAGATTACGTCGTTGTAGCTCTCGCTTTCACCACTTCTGGCCATTTCGCCTTCTGCTCCCTTATCACTTACAAAAAAGGCAGCGAACAGCCCTAAAGCAATAACTGTAGGTATGATGTAAATGGCAAAATTCCTGAACAAATACCAGAAGTCAACGCCTAACTTCGATACAACAATTGTTGCTAAAGGTTCGCCAATTGGTGTAAGTGCCGAACCTAAACCAATGGAAAAACAGGTGATTATCGTCAAAGCAATTTCATTCTTGCGTTCAAGTTTTAAGACTCCAACTATTTCCACAAGAAACAAAGCAGCGATAATCGCAGTAATAAGACTGGATATTAATCCCAAGATTACAACGATAAGAAAAACCAAAACTTTATGCGGAATACGTTGTTGAATGTAATGAATGGACTCAGATATTTTTTCGTTGTATTTTTTGAACAAAAGGCCAAATACCAATACTGCCGCAGCAATCATAAATGGTTCTTCCAATGCTTTCAGGAGCAGCTCCATGCTCATCTGATTTGAAACCAAAACGGATAAAACACCCATAACAAACAAAAATATTTCCAGATTGCGTTCAATCTTCTTATTCGTAAAAGGCATTACCAAAACCACAAGGACTATCAGACAAAGGACGCTGTATACCATATTTCCAATCAAACTAATCATCTCCTTAAACTCAGCTTAAGTACATATGACTTGCGTATCGGCTTAGCGTCAACTCAATCATTTACTTCTATAATAAAGTCCGTATGGTTTTCTATTTTTAATTTTAGGCGCGTTCTGCTTCGCCCTTTTCTATGATGTACGCAACAACTGCGTCACCGGTGATATTAACGGTTGTACGCGGCATGTCAAGTACACGGTCAATGCCGGCAACCAAAGCCACACCTTCAAGCGGCAAGCCTACTGATTGCAATACCATGGTCAGCATTATCAGACCCGCTCCAGGAACGCCGGCAGTACCGATGGAAGCTAATGTGCCTGTGAGAATAATAGTCATCATTTGAGCAGAAGTAAGATCTATGCCATAGATTTGTGCAACAAACAATGCACAAACACCTTGATACAAAGCTGTTCCGTCCATGTTGACAGTTGCACCTAAAGGAAGTACGAAGCTGGAGATTTCTTTAGAAACACCCATCTTTTGGACGCATTCCATATTAACCGGCAAGGTTGCTGAACTGGAACAAGTCGAAAAAGCAACCAATTGCGCTGGCAGCAAATTTTTAAAGAATGTAAATGGACTATACTTACCGATAAATTTTAGCATAGCACCATAAACAAACACTGCATGCAACAAGCAGCCGAGATAAACACAGATAACTACCTTTAAAAGCGGCAATAATACACTAGGGCCATTAGCGGCAACGACCGGAGCGATTAACGCAAAAACGCCAAGAGGTGCAATCTTCATAATCATATTTACTATTGCATAGCAAGTTTCTGCCAGCCCATCAAAGAAGTTGTAAACCGTTTTTGCACGCTCGCCAACTACAGCGATACCCCCGCCAACGAACAGAGCAAAGACGATAATCTGCAGCATATTAGCTTTCAGCATAGCATCCATAGGATTGCTCGGGAAAATATCTACGATAACTTGCATGATAGGCGGTGCTGCTTTAGCTGCAGCTTTTACTTCCGCACCAGGCATCGTAAGTCCCAAGCCAGGATTCAACACGGTTCCTAAAACAAGACCAAGGAAAATTGCAAAAGCTGTGGTGCCTAAATAATAAGCAAGCGTTTTGGTACCGATACGACCAATTTTTTTAACGTCGCCCAGTCCGCAGACACCAACAATCAAAGAAGCAAAAACCAATGGGACGATGATCATCTTGATCAAATTCAAAAAAATAGCACCAAAAGGAGCAATCCACGTTTTGGCAAACGGTACTCCTGCACTACCCAGTCCCAGACCTGCTAAAACGCCCAGCCCCAGACCAATCAAAATCTTTGTTGATAAATTCATTTTCTTTCCCCCTGTTTCAATGAATAATAACGTGTAACATTTTTGTTGGCTAAGAAGAAAAAATCATCATATACTGTTACCTGCTATCTTCAAAAAATAACATTTTACAAATTTGACGTATTTTACAAAAATCCTTCTACATGTTGTTATGTATACAATATTCTTTAAATAACCTTGATTTTTCATTAATTCTATTCAAAATATTTTGCATGAAAAAAGCATGCTTTTCAGGCATGCTGGTAAAATTTAGTACCTATTTGATTAGCTTACTTTTCTTTATATTTTAAACTAAAAATTGCCAGGGTTTTATAAACATGTTTACCGCTTTCAGGAACAAGAATGCTAGAAATCAGAGCAAACTCCTTCACCAACATTTGAGGTATTACCATATCCTTCTGCTCATTAATCTGACCATCATATATGGCGACGGCATCTTTAAAATGAACATCTCTGGCAATAGTTATATGGGGAATATAAGTTTTCTCGGTACGCAAAAAACCTATATTATGCATAGCAGCAGCAATCATTGTCTGCAAATGCTGCAGTGCTGACAAGCCGTTTTTCACCCCAACCCAAACGACTCTGGCCGGATTTCTGGCATCGAAAGTTGCTAAGCGATTATTAAGTTCAAGCTTGAACGGCGAATTATTTTCACCTATGCTTTGCAAAGCATTATTGATTTCCTCGACCTTGTTTTCCTGCGTATTACCAAGGAAAAATAATGTTAAATGCAAATTCTCCATTGGTACAAAACGCAACTTATCAGCCCTTGCCCTGAGCTCATCACGCAATGAGCAGAGAGCGGCGATAACCTCTTTTTCAAACTCAACAGCAATAAAGAGTCGCATGAAATCTCCCCATTTCAAACCCAGCTATCCCTTCATGACACCGAGGGGCTGCAGTTTTACAATTGGCTTAACCAAATCCTTCTGCCATTTCATTACATTCTCAATATTCTTATAAGCTTGCGGCGCTTCTTCATACTTTCCATAAAAACGCCCGTGTACTATGCCTTTCATTGCTTCCTGAGCTTCTTGCTCTGTAATTGTTTTATTGGCAGCAGAGCGCGACATCCTGCGCCCTGCACCATGTGAAGCAGAGCAAAAACTTTCCGGATTGCCTAAGCCTTCAACAATATAGGAAGGCGTTCCCATAGAGCCTGGAATAATCCCTTCTTCATTAAGTCGCATCCTTATGGCACCCTTACGATGTACCCAGACACTTTTACCGAAGTGTTCCTCAAGCGCGGCATAATTATGATGTGTTTGTATTTCCATTTCGCCCATTCCACCCGTTACTTTGCTAAAAATGTTAAGCAGTCTCTGCACCATTAATTTGCGGTTTAACTTGGCAAATGCCATACACCATTGCATAGCGGCTACATATTCACTACAAACCTCCTTGCTCATAGGCAAAAACGCCAAATCCCATTCTCTCGGAACTTCTTTAGTTCCCCATCTAGCATCAAGAGACAACGCCCGCTGGTTGTAATAATCGCAGACTCTTTTGCCGACGTTGCGGCTGCCCGAATGTACCATCAGCCAAATACGTCCATCGCTGCCCTTTTGCAATTCTAAAAAATGATTGCCTCCTCCAAGAGTTCCGACCTGATATTGAGCGCTTTCCAACTCTTCACGTATAACTGGTGATTGGTGATTCCGTGCAGTTATGAAGAGTTCAGCATCCTCATCTTCAACCACCTGTTTTGTTTTATGATGCTCATAGCCAACTGGAATGGTTTTTCGTGCAATTTCAATTATATTTGTTATGGCTTCGCTGCTAATGGTTTGCAAACTCGTCCTAACAGCTATCATACCACACCCGATGTCTACACCTACTGCATTAGGAACAATAACGCCCTCAGTAGCCAACACTCCGCCGATAGGCATACCATATCCGTTGTGGCAATCAGGCATAAGGGCAATATGATGGAAAGCAAAAGGTAGATTAGATAGATGAATTGCCTGATTAAGGCATTCATCATCTATATCTTCAAAAGCAAGCCAGTGCTTGATAGGCAAACGCCCAAATTTGAACTCCTGCATACCATCAGATCCTTTCGCACAACGTCCCACTTTATGTCGCTTATAACTTTATTAGTTTCTGGATGCAGCAAACTATCTTATCTCTCTAGTGATTTGCACTATTTCAGCTTCGGTACTGCTTTCAATAAGAGCGATAACATGATCAACTATACTGTCAGCCTGGCTGACAGTAGTGGTGGCGCAAGCAACACCAAGAACAATTGTCTGGTGCGTATCCTGTTCATCTATTTCAGCAATAGAGACGTTAAACTTATTGCGAGTCCTGGCAATCAGGCTTTTCACTATCATACGCTTTTCTTTCAGTGAAAAAACCCAGGGCGCATGAAGTTTTATTTCTGCGGTTCCGACAATCATAATTGTTTTCTCCATTTCCTGTTTATAAAAGTTATGTAAATATTTTCTTAATATTCTGTTTTATTTTATGATATACCAATTTGTTCTGCCTGTAAATGCAAAAATGGCAGGAACACTTTTTTCAGTGCTCCTGCCATAAAATTCTAGCCGCATTAACAATAATTAGAAACTGAAAGTTACATCAGTCCAGATAGTCTTGTTGTTGTCGTTGCCAATCTTGGCATCAAGATCGAAATATTGAACCGTAGTAACAATATTCTTCGCGACTGCATAGTTCACACCGACTCCGTATCCTTTGAAGCCACCGGCTGCATCATTATCGAACGAGTCATGCACGCCGTCCGTTGTATGTGCGTAATAGGTTGTATTAGCCTGGTTGAAATACCTGCCCCACAAACCATAGCTGCCTTTTTCTGAGGGTTCTGCTCCTTTATAGTCCAGTGAAATCACATAGCCTTCATCTTTGCCGGCTGCGTTTTTTTCACTGCCTTTTAGGTATTCACCGCCAAGGCTTACTTCACCAAGGTTATACTTGGCTCCTGCTGTCCAGATGTTATAATCCGTATCAGCGTTCTTATCGTTGAAAGTATAGTAGGCTCCGCTCATTCCCAGCTTGCCAACTTCGCCGCTGACACGGCCTGAGAACATTTCCACGTTTGTATCTGTGTCATCCCCACTGTTTGGTTTGCCGTAGTTCAGCTCCAATTTAACTTTTTCGCCAAAGCTGGCACCGATACCATCCATATCGTCATCAAATACGTTGCCGTCGCCAACTACGAGGTCATAACGGCCGCCGACTACATCAAGTCCGCCGAGTCTGCCATTAACGAAGGCTCGTTTGAATTCGGTCCTGGACTCTTCGCTGTTGCTGTTCAGAGTCTGAGTATTCTCCAACATGCCGGTATAACCCCAGTCATCGTTGATCTCGCCGTTTACCCACAAGCGGGTACGCAGTTCTGGTGCATAACTTTTATCTGTACCATCTACATCTTCATACAGGGCACGTACTTCGCCTGTAATTTTGACGTTATCGCTTTTCTTTTCTAATTTAGCTACTCGTACGCCGAGATTGTCGAGCTCATCAGCGAATTCAGCCATCAGTTTGTCGTCGGACTTGATTGCGCCTTTGGCATATGCTTTAGCTACTATCTGTGCCATCTCATAGCGTGTCATCAGATTCTCGCCTTTAAAGGTACCGTCGGGATAACCATCCACAATACCTGCGACTGCAAGTTTGTTGATCGATGCATAGGCCCAGTGGCCTTGCGGCACGTCAGAAAATGGATTGGCGGCAAAAGCTGTCGCCGAAATTCCCATTGCCATTGTCATTGCTAATACTAATGATTTGTTCATTGTTCATCCTCCTGCTAATTGTTTTTCAAAACTATTGTCAAACGTTTTCGTCAGTCTTTTTTCATATGATGTCCGTTTTTCACAGGAGTTTCAGCTTGCAGTGCAGCTAAAGCTTCATTTGCTCTATCCACAAACAACTTTCTAATTTCTGAGTTTTCACCCATGCCATGGAGGTAGGTATCTACTTTAATACCCTCCTTTTCCAGAATAGATTTATGCGAATCTGGTTCAGAGCCTGCCATATCATTATTCGCGTGATCACCAGCAACCATCATCATCGGGATAAGAGTTACTTTTTTAATGCCCTTGGATTTTAATTGCGGAATAACAGTGTCAAGATGTGGCCAGCCTTCTACAGAATAGATGTAAACATTATTCATGCCAAGTTCGTTCAAACGATTTTGCATCACAGAATAATAGGCATTAGACGGATGTGGAGTACCATGAGCCATCAAAAGTACGGCTTCTTTCTTGCCAATTTTGGGGAATTCTGTGCTTAAAGCTTTCATCGACTCCATAATATCATCACGCTGTCCCTCTTGTCCCATCCAATACATAAGCGGTAATCCACAAACTAATTTTTTGAATTCGCCTTTGTGCAGATTAAATACCGCTGTACTGTAGTCATACTCCATGCCAGGAATGATATTTAGCGAAGTAACAGCAACTCTGGTGTAGCCTTCTGCCTTCAATTGGCTCAAAGCCTCTTCCGGTGTAGGGTAAGTCAAGCCTTCATTCTCTTTAATACGGTCAATAATAATGTGCGAGGTAAAAGCAACAACAACCTTTGTATCAGGATGAGCCGCCTGAATAGCATTAACAGTAGCATCAATAGTTTTTTCTCTGGTTTCTTTAAAAGTTGTACCAAAGCTGGTAATCAGGATTGCATCCTTATTCTCCAGGTTTTGCAAAGCAGCGGGTGCGTCTACCTTCACGCCTATTTGCGAAGCCTGCAAAAGCGCCGGTGTCGCCGTTTTAACCTCAGAACTCAGCTGATATGCAGCCTGAGCTGGCTGCATATTAACTCCTGTTAGCAGTGTGGCGCAAGCAATAGACGCCAGCACCATTTTTTTCAAACCTTTTCTCATAACTAAACACTCCCTTACATATTTTTGGGTGAGCAAATTACAAAAATCCACTCACCGCTTTATGAAGCAACGTGAGTGGAAAAAACACAAACACAATTAGAGCATGCAAATAAAACAAGCGAAATATCTGCAACGCAATAATCCCTTCTCCATCACACGTGGATCAACAGTGATTGTTAAACGGGCAGTTCTCCTGACTCAGCTTCATTGCTATCCTACCTTCCCGAAGAATTCTTCAGTGGCAAATCAGGAATTGCTCAGCATTACAGTGGCGGGACCGTAGCAGACTTTCACTGCTTTCTCTATTGAGTATCAAATACACCCGTTCCATCCATATTTTGTTTTCAAAAATCAATTATATCTCAATTAAAAAGTTAGTTTATAACTGAGCATAAAATTAATCGGTGTGGAATAATAGTAAGTTCCAGTATGTCCCAGATTGTCCTCACGGTCTAACAAATTATTAACTGACAGATTTAGTTCCTGTCTGTCATCCATTTTATAATTTACAGAAAGATCTGTCACCAAATAAGGTTTAGCAGCTACGTGACTGCTGCTGGACAGCATATAACGCTCCGCCAGGTAAGTGGCAGTTAAACTTGCACGCCATTTGTTTTTGGCATAAGTTACGCCGCCATTAAGCTGCAGACGGCCATATTTACGCAACCATTCATCTGAACCGGCAGTACCATTTTTGGTGTCATACTGCTTGACCAAAGGATTCTGGTAGGTAACACCATACTGATAATTCCATTCCTTGCCGTCAGCAATGGCACAAGAAAGTTCAACACCTGTATTTTTGAAATCTTCATTATCGTAATAATAGGTTGAATTAGTTTTATCATAGCGGGAAGTAATATTATCTTCAATGTCGTAGTGGAACAAAGCAGCCTTCCACTGGTGATCACCGCTGTTCTTCTTCCAGCCGGTTTCATAATGAATACCAGTTTCTGGCCTTACATTGGGATTGCCTTCATATTTACCATCATCACGAGCATAAATTTGTTTGAAAGTCGGCATTTTGAAAGATTGCGTCACACTCGCATACAGTCGCTCATTTTCATTCAATTTATGTACAAACTGTCCCGAGCCACTGAGGTTATCATAGTTCTTGCCGCCGGTAGTACTAGCGGTCCAAGTTTCCCTAGCACCAACAATGACAGTATTTTTATCGTCAAGTGGTTTTTCAAATTGGCCATAAAGGGCATAATTATTACGGTCATAATCCGTAGATACGGAAGCATAATCATTTGGCAAATAGTATTCATGCTGATAAGAACCACCAAATAATATTTTGCCATCACCGACCATCAAGGTTTTTTGAACATCAAAGCCATAGGTTCTGTTTTTTTCCAGATTATAGGCAAAAGTTGACTTTACCACGTCGTAATTAGTGTAATCAATCTGTCCGACGTTATAATATGCCGTACCTTTAACAGTATCATCACTATATTGCAGTTGCAGATAATCCTTCTTCGTTTCATACCTTCTATCATTAAGCGCCTTGTCACTGGTTGCTGTAAATTGTCTGTACTGCGTAGCGGAGTTAGCTTCATTGTGCGTATAAAGCAAATTCAGCTTATCATCAAAGCGATAATTCGTCGAAAAATTGCTCTTTTCCGAGCCTTTGGTATTGTTATATTTACTGCCATCATAAAGAGACGTCTTGTCAACATTTCCCCATTTATCATAACTATAGCCAAAACCCAGCTTGCCTTCCTGCAGGCTTATTTCCTGTTTCTGTTGTCCGAAATTGCCGTATCCAGTCTTTATGTAATTTTGACGCTCTTTTTTTGTAATTATGTTAATAATCCCGCCGGTAGCCTCACTGCCATAAAGTACAGAGCCACCGGTCTTAATAATTTCTACGCGTTCCACGTCGCTGACAGGTATGTCATTAAGATCATAGCGATTGTTCAGGTTTAACGGCACGCCATTTACCAATACCAAGGTTCCGCTTGTTACGCCACGCATAACTATTTCCGAATTACTGGCAGGATTTATGGCATTACCACCCGGACTGGAAGCAAAAACAGCAACGCCTGTCACAGAGGCCAAAGCTTCTTCAAGGTTAGAAGTTTCTGCATTTTGCAGTTGGTCCTGGGTTATAACTTCTGTCGATGCAGGCACATCCAGCACATTCTTTTCATAACGCTGAGCAGTAACAATCAACTGGTCAAGGGTATAAGAAGGGGAGTGACTTTCATCAGCAAACACCGTCCCCATTCCAGTAATGAAAATACCATTCGCAATAATTCCCGCGACTACATGCTTCAATTTCATACTTTTAACCCCACCCCATTAATTATTATCAATTTCCGCCGGCCTATCTTCCAAAACAAAAAACCTCCCTGACAAAATCAGGAAGGTTATAAAAGCATATTAAGGCCTTTTAGGCCCTTGCTTCACTTCCCCATCTCTCGCAGGTTAAGCGTAAAAC
Organism: uncultured Acidaminococcales bacterium; assembly: GCA_964427675.1. Taxonomy (GTDB): domain Bacteria; phylum Bacillota; class Negativicutes; order Acidaminococcales; family Acidaminococcaceae; genus RZYP01. Next base: position 3,896 of record CAYRVN010000003.1, on the reverse strand, counting down.
ATAATCAGGCAGTTATTCTGGCTCAGAATCATCACTTGCTTCGCCTTCCCAAGTCTAAAAACTCAGTGGCAGATTGAAGCTCGCTCCTCTTTACAGCGGCGGGACCGCATCGGCTTTCAACCGATTTCTCTTTTAAGCGTCTTTGCACCTGACTACTTACATATTAAGTTTACTTGTTAATATTAACACCGTCTCCCGAAAGTGTCAACGCCGTTCTAATAGCATTTTTGCGGAAAAGTATTGGCATTTTAAGTTTGAAAACATCAAATGAAATTTCATTCTATCCTTTTTTCGGATATACCCTATGCGTAACTAATTTGTGATAAATATCGAAAAATGTAACTAACACAACTGAGCCAACCAATAGAACTGTTAAAAAAATGTAAGGATGCATAATACCCTGTGTCATAAACAAAATCGGATCAGAAGCCGCAGGTGGATGCAAAGTCCTTGTCATCATCATGATAGCCGTCGATAGGCCAACCGCAAGCGCCAAAGACCACCAAGACGTACCAAAAAACAAACTGCAAAAGAGGCCCGCCACTCCTGAAAACAAATGGCCGGCGATTACATTGCGCGGCTGAGCAAAAGCACTTTCTGGAATAGTCATGCCAATGGCGCAACTCGCAGCGAATGATGGTATTATCAGGCCGCTGCCGGATAATATCGAAAGATAGCCTATGATACACATGCCGGCAAAACAGCCAAGAGAAGATCCAGCTATACGCAGATAATTCAATTTTCTATATAAGGCTTTATGCGCTTCTGCGTTACGCAAAATTATGATGTCCCCTTTGCAATTGATTTAGACTACATTATTAAAAATACTACCATGCTCATTATAGCACCGTCTCTCATTACTTCAAGAAAAAGGTCCGCGTTTTGTTCATCGCGGACCTTTAAACTACAATATATATTTTTTATTTTGCATACTTTAACGCGAGATTAATCAGTCCGTCGTCGTAACTACCAGATGCAACAGTCCACCAATCAGTTGGAGTTGTACCATAATCAAATTCTTTGTTGTTGTAATCATAATCATGGAATTCCAGTTCTCTCATCTTTCGAGGAGCAGTCAGTTTTACCTCGTATTTGATTGTTACCCTGTCGCCGGCCAAATACCAACCATCATAAGTATCCTTATCATACATGGCCAATTCCCAAAAATACAGAGTATTACCACTTCGGTACACCGTTTCCGTATCAATATAGCTTCGCCCTTCACTAAAATTATTGTAATAAACCCAGTTGGTAGCGAAAGCAGTATTAGCAAACATAAACAAGAAAAGCATCAGACATACTAAAATTCTTTTCTTTTTCATAATAAATCCCACCTTTCACGCCTACTTTTTCAAGCTCCAAGGTTCAACGATACCGTCAGTTCTGATGTACCCCCAATGGCCATCTAGTTTGACCCCAGCTAACCCATACCAAGAAAATTCCTGAGCTTCATCATATATTGGTGCAATAACTTCTTTGCCGGTTGGATCAATGTAACCCCATTTGCCGTCACGTTCAACAGGCATCCTTCCGCTGTGCCAAAGCAAGCCAACTTCATCATACTTTGGTTTTACAATTTCTATGCCATCCATATTGACAAAACCCCACTTGCCATTTTCTTTAACGGCAGCCAAGCCTTCCATTAACCCCCAAATTGATAAATTTTCATATTTGAGCGATGTAATTTTTCTACCATTACCATCGATATAACCCCACTTGCCATCAATCATAACCGGAATCAATCCGCCTCGCAGATAATTAATTTTTTCATATACCGGAGCAATTACCTCGACTCCGCTTCTATTCGCAAAACCCCATTTTCCGTTTTGTTTAACTGGAATAAGCTGGTCAAAAGGATAATCTACATTCTCATATTTTGCAGGAACAATTTCCTTGCCTTCAAGATCAATCATGCCATATCTGCCATTAACTGAAACAACCGCTACTCCTTCATAGAAGTTATCAGCGGAATCATAAACTGCTGGCAGAACCGTTTTGCCGGTTTTACCAATATATTTCCATTTAGTAAATAGCTTGGCTGGTGCGAGTTCACCAAAAAAGTCGCCAACTTCTCTATACATCGGTTTTATTACTTCCTGCGCACTACTGTCAATAAATCCCCATTTATTATCCCGCAATACTGCGGCCAACCCATTAACAAACAGCCATTGAGAAATCGCCTCATATTTTGGTGTCGTTATTTCCGTCCCTTCAAAATCAATAATCCCCCATTTACCATCCCTCTTTACTGCTGTCACATTCTCTTCAAAGCCCCAGAAATAAATTTTATCATATATCAGCTTGCTAATTTCTTTGCCGTTTTTATTGACAATGCCCCACTTACCGTCTTTTTTAACTTGAGTAAAATCACCTCTGAAAATCTTAGCCTCATCATAAATCAAAGGAATTATTTCTTTGCCGGTTCTATCTACGAAACCCCATTTACCGTCATTCATAACTTTACCCATATCATCGAAAAAATCAACGGTTAAATCATATGACGGCACAATAATTTCTTTACCAGCCAGGTTGATGTAACCCATTTTGCCATCGCGCTTGATGATTGCCATATCCTCGTCATCAAACCAGCCAAATCCCCCAATTTCATCATAGACAGCCGGGATGACTTCCACGCCATTTTTGCCGATACAACCCCACTTCCCATTGATTTTCACCTTAGTTATATTTTCGCTGTAATAACCTATATCATCGTATTTAAATCTGCTTTCCTCCGCAAAAGTGTTAGTGTTCATCAATAGAATAGAAATCGCAATTAACATTCCAGCCAACCGACGTATGTTCATCTCTTCGCCCCCTTGAAGTTAAAAACCCTCATCTTTTTCCTTAGTTTTTGCCTCTTTTTTCCATTGTATTATGACAAAGTAATAATAGCAATTAGGTTTTCTGAAAATTATAATAATTTTTTTCATAAAAAAAGCCTGACATGAAATCAGGCTAGCTTTTCACGCAAAACATTCATCGGAACATATTTATCGGTAAATATTTTATCACTTTTTGCTTTTTAAACTTGCCAAGATGATTGCAAACAGCAAATTAATTAAAGGGAGAGAGAACACTATGACAATAAGTGCCGTAATCTTCCCGGAAAAACCTATATCGCGACAACGTCTAAGCACTAAAGAAATAGACGAGAAAGTCGTTAGCATCAAACCTGGCCAGGTCAAAAAGACTGGGAGCTTTATCGAAAAGCTATAATAAACAGCTATTGTACATAAAAATACTACTAAATATCTTTTAATAAAAGGCTTTTGCTCTAGTCTGCCTGCAAGCAAAAAATAATCCATCCAAACCATCTTTTTATCCCCTTTTAGTACGTCCTACGTTTATAACTGACAATTTGTCTTCATCAAACTCGTTTACCAAACATAAGCATCTTGTTTTCTTAATAAATAATAACCTTTAATACTTATTGTGTCCAGTAATAAACAAATTTATATTGTACTTTATATATCTTTTCCGCCAAAACAAAAAGCCACCCGCTACGCGGATGGCACTTATGATTATCTGCTACCTGTTGTTTGTACTAAATCTGTTCCAGACATAAAGAGCTCCTTTAAATAACAAAGCAATCATCATGACATTGAAAAGCAATCCCACGATTTGAGAAAACATGCCATTAGTGCCAAACCCAAACATATTACCAAGCATGCTGCCCATCAGCATGCCGCCGCCAAACATAGCCGCAGAGCGCAAAAAGCCATTACCTGTTGACTGCTGTGGTTGCTGCATTTGCGGTTGCTTTGTCGCAGCAGCAGGCGCTTTCTCGCTGTAGCTGCTTGCCGGTGCTGAAGATTTGTAACCAGATGACGTATTCGGTGCCGTTTGAGAAGTACTAGGTGCCTTTTGCGTAATACTGCCAGAAGATCTTGGTACAG
>CAYRVN010000002.1:0-59406 GCA_964427675.1 uncultured Acidaminococcales bacterium | reverse complement strand
CACTTTGCGTTGACGCTGTCAACCTTTTTCTTGGAAGCTTTTTTCAAAGCTTTCTGTGTGATATTGGCTCCTCAAGTGGAGCTCTTATATATTATCACTTGCACCCCAAGATTGCAAGCCCTCTTTTTGAAACTTTTTTACTATTTATCAAGGAAACACTAGGGTGCGTTGCATTGTTGAATGGCACAAACACATACTTTATGGAGCACAAAATTTTACATAATTTCAAACTTTTTTAACGCTTTTCCATTTAAATAATCGCATAATCGACCTTGATAACTATCACGTTCTTCAAGTATTTTCTCGATTTTACCCTTTATATCCCACCAATTTTCTCCCCAATTGCTGAACTCTGTATGAGAAGCTGGTGCTCTGCCAATCAAGCGCTGGACAACAATTGCTTTATCCAGATATTCCAAAAACAAAATAACTCGTTCAATATACTCTTCCATGCTAACAAGCTGCAGCTTGCCAGCAAGATACTCATCAGCCATTAATGTCCCCTTTATTATATAGAGGCCATGTATTTTGGCTTCCGTCGTTTTCATAGCGGACAAAACTTTGGCTGTTTCAATAACATCCAGTCTATCACTGCCTGGCAGGTTCAATATAACATGCGTACAACTTTCCAGTCCGTATTTGTTAATCCGTTGCATAGCATCAAGATATTCCGCCAATGAATGGCCCCGACGTATTTCTTCAAGCGCGTGATAATTAACGGTCTGCAGGCCTAACTCAACACTTATGTCGACTTTCGTTTTTCTTTTAATATCTGCTAGTTTTTCCAAATAACTATCACTTACGCAGTCGGGGCGGGTAGCTAAGGCAATCCTAACAACATCCTCATCACAGGCTTCAAGCAGAAATTTTTCCAAAGTTGCTAATGGCAAATAAGTATTTGAATAGTTTTGAAAATAGGCTATAAATTTTTTAGCTTTATATTTATCTATAATATGCCCTTTATGCATGGCAATTTGTTCTTTAATGCCGACTGTTTCTGGAACATGCTGGTAGCCAGCACCTATATCACCGCAGAAGCTGCATCCCTCAAATCCACATGTGCCATCTCGATTTGGACAGGTCACAGGAATACTTATTGGCAGCTTGTATACTTTTACCCCATATTTGTTTTTAAGAAAATCCGAATAATTATTATATCTGCTTGTCATAAAAATCTTTGCCCTCTATCTCCAAATAATGAACTTCTGCTCCGGTCAGATCGGCAAGCACGATAAAATCAGAATTAACGCCCTTATCCGGGTGCCATTCGAATCGTTCAATAGGCAGATACTTGCGCACCTTCCGCCATGTTGAAAAGTCATACGATGGCAAATATTTTTTTATGGTTTTTTCGTTACGCCAAAATTCTAATACCTTCTCTTTGATTTCTTCGCCATGCCACTTGAAATTATCCGGTTGCCAACCTGGTTGTTTCAAAAACACGTCGAAACGTAAAATTTCATTTAAAGTCTTCGCCTGCTCAGGAAATTTTTCGTCACAGAACAATTTCAACAATAAAGTCACATTTCTGATATTATGCCCTTCCGGATACAATCCCTTACTATCCCACCAGATACTAAGGTCCTCATAAAAAGAATATGCATCGGCTTCATAATATTCATTAATTATGTGTTCTAAAAAATAATCAAATTTTCCAGTGTTATAGGTATGTTCAAAAACATCTTCCAAAACTTTCAAAAACCGCATCTCTTTATATGAAAGATAATTCGTTTGTAAGACTTCATAAGGAGTATCATCCATATAAACAATGCCATGCTCTTCAGCCTGTTTCGACATCAACGATCCCTTTAACACTTTTAAAAATCCAAGTTGCAGCATATGAGGGCGTAAAGCATAAACATCATTAAAAGATTTTTTAAAGCTAAGTATGCCTTCATAAGGCAATCCTGCAATAAGATCAAGATGCAAATGTATATTGCCGAAGGTAAGAATTTCTTTAACATTTTTCACTAAAGCCTGCCAGTCATCTTTTCTGCCTATAGCCTTCAAAGTTTGCTGATTGGTGGTTTGTACACCAATCTCAAACTGAAACCTTCCTTTGGGGACAGTCTTTAGAAAGTTAATTACATTTTGTGAAAGTAAATCAGCCTTTATTTCAAAATGAAAAAGTGTTTTAGTCTCTTTATCAGCAAGATGCTGCATAATCGGTAAAAAGTAATCTTCCCCCAAATTGTATGTACGATCTACGAACTTGACTAAAGGGATTTCAGCTTCGATAAATTTATCCAATTCTTCCAGGACCTTATCAAGCGGTTTCCTTCTAACATAATGCGAAATTCCTGACAAACAATAAGAACAACTGAACGGGCAGCCACGTGTGCATTCATAATAAGCAATTTTATGAAGTTCCTTAAAATGCTTTATATCATCGTATGAAAATGGTAAAACAGCCAAGTCTTCAACAACGGCCAAATTGCCAGCATTTTGAATGCCGCCATCTTCATCAATCCAGGCAATACTTTTGGAAATAACTTTTTGTCTTTTTTCCAAATCATTCAGAAGTGAAGCGAAAACTTCCTCCCCCTCACCTTGCACTATAAAATCAGCATCCGGGCACTCGCAAAAGGCGGCGGCCGCAGTAAAAGAAACCTCCGGGCCTCCAAGTACTATAATGCTCTCCGGCATAACCTTGCGGACTAAGCTTACCAATGAATATACATAGTTTTTGTTCCAAATATGGACGTCGAGGCCTATAATATCAGGTTCATAAGAACTGATTTCAGCCAAAGAGGCAAGCAAAGGTGTTTGTATTGTCTGCTCGCAAAAGTCTATTTCAAATCCTTTTTGTTTACAGTAATAACTTACTGATCTGATCCCTAAAGATGAATGTATATATTTACTGTTATTTGCAACTAATAGCGTTCGCATTATTCTATCCTTCCAAAATGAAATATTCTTTCTCTGTGCTATAATGATAGTATTGTCCAGTAATTTTTGCAAGGAGTGATAAGAATATGAATACTACTAACATAATACCAAAACATGGCAGCGATGTATTAAGACATGATATCCCAAAAACACAAAAATGGCACATAGAAGATATTTTTGCAAGCCTTTCAGAATGGGAAGAAACCTGCAAAACATTGAAGAACAGATTAACTGATTTGTCGGCTTTTAAAGGAAAACTTCATGAGACCGAAAACCTTTTTAGTTGCCTTGCTTTGCGCGATGAACTCTCTCAAGGCATTGAAAAAATATATGCCTACACGAGGCTGCAAAGAGATACTGATAATGCGGACCAGAATTTCCAGGAATTAGTAGGCATTGCGGAAAATATAACGGCTGATTACTATAATGCAATATCTTTTATTGAACCAGAAATTTTAGCGCAAAAAGATCTTTCTTTTGATGCGTTAGAGAAAATCAATCCAGAATTTCGCCAATACAAACATTATCTGGAAGATTTGATGCGCAAAGCCACACATGTCTTGCCTGCTCGCGAGGAAGAAATCCTTTCAAGAAGTAGATTATCAACAAGTGCAGCCGAAAACATTTTTAGAATCCTTATCGGTGCTGATATCAGCTTTTCATCCGCAACCGACAGTAAAGGATCGAGTCATGCGGTTAGCGAAGGCAGCTATCTTTTAAACATGACTTCCCGCGACAGAACACTACGCGAAAACACTTTTAAATCACTGATGGGTACTTATAAGCAATATCGCAATACGTTAGCCGCTTCACTTGCCGGCAACTGCCGCAGTGCCAATTTTTATGCAACAATACACAATTACCCGGATACCTTATCAGCCAGCCTGGCCGAAGACAATATTCCCGTAAGCTTATATGACAATTTAATCAATACCATTCACGCCAACTTAGAGCCTCTGCATGACTACATCACCCTGAAAAAGGAAAAACTTGCTCTGAGCGAATTCCATGCCTTCGATCTGTATGTTTCTTTAGCAAAAGAAAACGCTGATACGTTCTCCTATACATATCCTGAAGCCTGTACAATCGTGCAAGCTGCTCTTGCTCCTCTTGGCGACTCCTATTGCGAGAAATTGTCGGAAGGCTTTTCCTCTGGTTGGATTGATATCTATGAAAATAAGGGTAAACGCTCGGGAGCTTATTCCTGGGGCATTTATGGCGTGCATCCCTTTGTGCTTTTGAATTATCAACCTCGCTACAACAGTGTTTCTACCATAGCTCATGAAATGGGCCACGCTATGCATAGCTATTTGAGCAGCAAAAATCAGACATATATCAACTCTGATTATTCTATCTTCTGTGCTGAAGTTGCTTCAACAACTAATGAAATATTACTCTTAGAACATATGCTTAAAAAAGCCGATAAGGATCAGAAAATATATCTTCTCAACCAATTTTTGGAAGCAGTTCGCACAACCGTATATCGCCAAGTACAATTTGCCGAATTTGAAAAGTGTATTCATGAAGAAATTGGCGCTGGCAAAACCCTTGTTGCCAAAAATCTTGAAGAATTGTGGCTTGAGTTGAACAAAAAGTATTATGGTGAATCGTTAACTTTAGATCAGGAACTCAGTGCAGAATGGTCACGAATCCCCCACTTTTATACACCTTTCTACGTTTATAAATATGCAACAGGTTATTCGGCCGCCACTACTTTTGCCGATTTAATTATCCAAAACAAACCCGAGGCAAAAGAACAATATTTACAATTCTTGAGTTCCGGCGGCAGCGACTATTCACTGTCTTTGCTGCAAAAAGCTGGTGTAGACTTAAATACGCCGATGCCTATCGAGTACACATTAAAGAAATTTAAAGAAAAACTGACAGAGCTTAAGGCTCTATTAGACGAAGAATGACAAAAAATAGGAGTAAGTAACCGATTGAAGGTTACTTACTCCTATTTAATTTATTTTCCAATAACTTTTATAACTTTAAAATTTTTAAGACGGTATCTTTCATCTTATTCTTTTCAATTTGCTCATTATGCAAAATAGGTTTTTGCTCTAACTCCGCAAGTGGTTTTGGAACTACTGTGCCACTAACCTCTGATAAAAGATGCAAAGCTGCAAAAGGATCTAACTCCTTAGCCGAAATGTCTGGTTTAATCGCTTCCAAAACAGAAACATTAAATTTATAGGGGCTGGCTGTTGACAAGACAATACAATACTTTTCGTCCGAAGAAAGCATCCTGTACTTTTCACAGGCTCTCCATGCTACTGCCGTATGAGGATCAAGCAAATAGTTCTTATCTCTGAAAACATTGCAAATTGTTTCTTTGGTTTCAATTTCATCTACCCAGGTACCAAAAAATGTTTTCTGAATCTTTGCAAGAACTTTGCCGCCGACATCATAAAAACCATCTTCTTTAAGTTCTTTCATCCAATTAGCCACTTTACTTGCGTCTTCTTCGGTAATCTGATAAAGAAGGCGTTCAAGATTACTGGATATTAAAATATCCATAGATGGCGATATCGTCTTATGGAATTCGCGACGTCTATCATACTTGCCAGAATTTAAGAAAACAGATAAAACATTATTGGTATTAGAAGCGCAAATCAAGCGATGAACCGGTAAACCCATACATTTTGCGTAATAGCCGGCCAGAATATCGCCAAAGTTTCCTGTAGGTACGGAGAAATTTATTTCCTCACCAGCAACAATGTGACCCGCCTTAACAGCGTCCGCATAGGCACTGAAATAATAAACTATCTGTGGTGCTAAACGACCCCAATTGATAGAATTAGCAGAAGAAAAAGCATAACCTTTTTCTTTCAACTCCTCCATCAGATTTTCATCAGAAAAAATCTCTTTTACACCAGACTGCGCATCATCAAAATTACCATGCACTGCAATAACATTAACGTTGCCGCCTTGTTGTGTAATCATCTGACGCTTCTGAATATCACTTACCCCATCATCAGGATAAAAGATTATAATTTGTGTGCCTTTAACATCAGCAAAACCTTCTAAAGCCGCTTTGCCGGTGTCGCCAGATGTAGCAACCAATATAACTATGTCATTCTGCTCGCCGGTTTTTTCAATAGCTTTCATTAAAAGATGCGGCAATAATTGCAGGGCCATATCTTTAAAAGCCGATGTGGGACCATGCCACAATTCAAGCACAGCTATTTTGTCTTTAACTTGTTTCAAAGGAGCAGCAAAACCGCCGAATCTCTCTTCCGAGTATGCGGCAGAAGTGCAAGCCAGAAGTTCCTCTTCAGTATAATCCGTCAAAAAGAAAGATAGAATTTTAGCTGCGCGCTCAGCATAAGGCAATTCGCTCATTGCAACGATTTCGTCCAGTGTAAGTGTTGCAAACTTTTGTGGCACAAACAAACCACCGTCATCAGCCAAGCCACGTGTGATAGCATGTGCAGAACAAACCATATCGGTTTGCCCACGAGTACTTGTATATAACATTGCCTACATACCTACTTTCTAATCATGTTAATAGCATTTCTATAATAGCATATAGCTCTTAAGACTGCAATAAATTAGAAGCACTAACACTTCTGCATAGTTAAGGCTGCGACCTTAGCTTTTGTTGCCGCCTGGAGAGCAGATGGAGCAAGAATAATCTGTAATCCTCTCTGTCCTGCACTTATGGAAATTTCTTCCCAGTTACTTGCCGTAACATCCAAAAAGACAGGGTAAGGCTTTTTCGCACCCAACGGAGAAACGCCGCCACGTATATAACCTGTAAGCGGTAATACTTCTTTTAGTGCAACAAGTTCTGTCCGCTTATTGCCACTGATTTTAGCCAAAGCCTTCAAATCCAGCTCATGATCCCCAGGTATGCATGCAAAAACTACGCCTGTCTTGTCTCCATTTACACACAAGGTTTTAAAAACTTGCGAGCATGGCATCCCAACAGAATTTGCAACATGAACAGCATCAAGATTATTTTCATCAACTTCATATTCCAATAATCTATAGGCAATTTTCATATTATCTAAAATACGCGAAGCATTCGTTTTTTTAATTTTCATAGGCCACCTCTTATCCCAGGAACCAATCTAATGGTAATAAACACTGTATTTTGATATAATAGTTATCATATCATTTTAAGCTAGTCATTAAAAGCAATTGTTTAAATCTATCCTTATTTTTTATCACATCAGTTAAAAGTGTAGCATTTCGATTGCTGTCACACAATTATTTCGAAAAATTAAAAGAGGTGTTAAGAAAACATGACCGTAAGGTTTGCATGTGCACAGATAGAAGTTGTACCGGGAAGACCGGATATTAACTTTGTTACAATAATTGATGCAATTGATAAAGCTAAAGCAGAAAATATAGACATCCTGATACTACCTGAGCTAGCAATCCCAGGCTATTTTTTAGGCGATTTATGGGAACAGCCGGCTTTTCTAGATGACTGCATTGAGTATGGCAATCGAATTATTGCTGCTACCGAAAAAATCTGCGTCGTATTCGGTAATATAGCGCTCGATAAAGACAAACATAATGAAGATGGCCGTACACGTAAATATAATGCCGCCTTTATTGCCCAAAACGGTAAGTTGCTTAAAGGCGCCTTACCTTATCCGTTCATTGTTAAAACAGCTTTACCAAATTACAGGGAATTTGATGATAGCAGATATTTTCACAGCCTGCGTAAATTACGTGAAGAATTAGCCGTGCCTATTGAGGAGTTAGTAAAGCCTATTAATATCTCTATTCGCGGCCAAAGCTTTAACCTAGGCATAATGCTCTGCGAAGATGGCTGGACAACAAACTATTCAATCAATATTCCTAAACTCTTGGCTAAAAACGGCGCAGATGTTCTTTGTAACATATCGTGTTCACCTTTTTCACTGCAAAAAAATCCAAAAAGACACCAGATTTTTGGCGAGCAAGCCAAAGAGTGTCACTTGCCTTTGCTTTATTGCAATAATGTTGGCGTTCAAAATAATGGGAAAAATATTTTTACTTTTGACGGTTGCAGCTGTGCATATCAAAATGATGGTACATTATTAACCGATTCTCCTGCCTATGAAGAACATTTTCTTACTACTATTTTTGAACCAGAAACTAAACTCTTTACAACTGAAAGCCACCTTCACAATCATTACAGCGAAATTGCAGAAATTTATAATGCTATTAGTTATGGCACACGAAAGTTTTTAAAACAAATCGGCATTAACAAGATGACGATTGGTATTTCAGGCGGTATTGATTCCGCCTTGACGGCGGCCTTTTACGTTCATCTATTAGGTCCAGCCAATGTGTTGCTGGTTAATATTCCTTCACAATATAATGCACCGCTAACCAAAAATCTGGCCTTAAAAATTGCTAAATCACTAAAATGCAAATATTGCATTATACCTATTCAAGAAAGTGTTGATCATACAAATGCACAGATAACACAGACACAAATACACGATTATGATTCGAGCTCCACTTTTTCATTAGAACTCTCCTCGCTGGCACGGGAAAATATTCAGGCGCGCGACCGTACACGCATACTGGCTGCATTAGCTTCTGCCTTTGGCGGTGGCTTCTCCTGCAACTCTAATAAAGCAGAAATTACCGTTGGTTATGCAACTTTTTATGGTGATTTGGCTGGTGTCATAGCAATGATTGGTGACTTATGGAAAAATCAGGTTTATGAACTGGCTCATTATCTTAATGACAAAATTTATGAACGAAAAGTAATACCTGATGAAATTTTCGCTATTTCTCCAAGCGCCGAACTATCAGCAGAGCAAACTGTTGGGGTCGGAGGCGATCCTATTGTTTATGAATATCACGATTATTTGTTCAGAGCCTTTATTGAAAAATGGGACAAGGCCTCTCCCCGTGATATCTTGTGCTGGTATAAGGAAGGAACTTTGGAAGAAATAATTGGCTGCCAAAAGGGAATTCTTTCGAGAACTTTTCCAACTACTAAAGCCTTTATTGATGATTTAGAACGTTGGTGGAAACTTTTCAGTGGTTTTGCAGTGGCAAAAAGAATTCAGGCACCTCCGATCATAAGCCTCAGCCGTCGTGCCTATGGTTATGACCACCGCGAAGCACAGCTCTCGCCTTATTTCTCAATCGACTATTATAAGTTAAAAGATGAACTGCTTAAAAACTAATGCTTAAAAATATCCTTGACCAACTTACTGGCAAGGATATTTTTGCAATGTACACTATATACTTAAACATTATAGCGGTATATTTATTAGTTTTATGCATAAACCTATTGTTTTTTTGTAATTACGATGCTATCCTTTTATCCATGCAAATTGTAACTTTATATAGCAGCATCAAGCCGGCAAGTAACTTTGCAATTTATTAGTCACTCTGAAAATTGTTAATATCTGTTCCTTGTTGAACACTTTAAATATAATTATAATATACTCAAATAACTTAAAAGCGTCATATTAAAGTCTGGAGGTAATCCCATATATTACTAAGAACCTTTATTACTTAAAACAGTAATATTTATACATTATAAGGAGTTAATGCGAGAATTATGAAAAGACGTGATTTGATACTTGCTTTACTGGTTGTCATCGTTTGGGGGGCGAACTTTACTGTCATAAAATTAGGCCTTGCCGGACTGCCTCCAATGTTATTGGTTGCCCTACGTTACACTTTTGCTGCTGTTCCTGCAATATTTTTTGTCAAACGTCCTGATATCGGTTGGAAATATATTTTTGCTTATGGCATGGCTGTAGGGGTTGGCCAATTTTCCTTTTTATTTTACGCAATGAATATTGGTATGCCTGCTGGCACATCTTCAGTTATCCTGCAATCACAAGTATTCTTTACGCTAATCTTTGCTGCTGTCTTATTGAAGGAACCTCTGAGAATTTTCCATGTCTTGGGTCTTGTAATAGCGGCTATCGGTCTTTTCTTCATTAGCGGCAACATCGGATCTGGTCAAATATCATCACTCCCGCTTGTAGCATTATTTTTGACACTTCTGGCCGCAGCGTTTTGGGGTATTTCCAATATAATTGTCAGATTTGCTTCAAAACATGCTGCTGTTCAAGGGAAAAATATTGATATGCTTGGTTTAGTCGTTTGGTCAAGTCTTGTGCCGCCGCTACCGCTCTTCATGTTTGCCCTGATTTCTGATACACCGGCTAATCTTATAAATATAGTTTTTAGTTTAAGCGGTCAGTCCATTTTCTCGATCCTCTATCTATCTTTTTTGGCTACTTTATTTGGATTTGGTCTTTGGAGTCATTTACTTGCCAAATACCCCGCTGGTAAAGTTGCGCCACTATCTCTTTTGGTACCAATAACAGGTCTTATTACAGCACAATTGATCTTAGGAGAGCGCCTTTTGCCGATACAATGGCTTGGCTGCATTATAGTAATTCTAGGTCTAATAATTTCTAATTTCGGTAGTTATCTCTTTCAATTTTTCTTTAGCGTAAAATCATCTGAATAATAGCAGATATTTTATATAAGCAATAATATCTTTTGTTCTGGTTAATTTTAAGTCGCAAATTTTATTGCATATAAATATGTATAATAACTCTACTGGCAAAATACTTATATTACTAAAATACTATAGCGAATCCACAATATTTGCTTATGCCATCATATTAGAATACTTTATTGCCACCAATTGACTTTGCCAAATAGAGTTTTTTATCAGCACCATCTATCCATTCTTGCATATTCATCCCGACGCTAAGTGTGCATATTCCCAAACTGCAAGTAATATTAACGGTTCCGTTTGGAATTTTAAATTTGGTATTTTCGACTAACGAACGTACTTGTTCTGATACTTCCAATGCCTCGTCATCATTAACATCATGCAGACAAAGCAAAAATTCTTCTCCTCCATAGCGAGCTGCCCAATCATCTGTACTACGCAAGCCTCTTGCTAACAAGTTTGCAAATGTTTGTAGAACCATATCTCCTGCAATATGACCATGTTGATCATTCATATTTTTGAATTCATCTATGTCTGCCATAATCAATGTTACTCTTTTTTTCATAGCCAAACTTTGAAATATCTCTACAGGCAATCTTTCATTTATATAGCGTCGATTAAAAAGTTGCGTTAGTTCATCACGGACCAGAGCATCGTTAAATTTGAGAACAAAACTGGTAAAATCTTTTTTATCATTACCAATAATGCTTTCCAGAATACTTTTGTCCGTAATATCGTTTAACATTTCTATCGCATAGTGTCCATCCTGATGTTCTACTGGACTCGCTGTAATCATATAAATACGTTCATTAACAACTTCGAATTTAACAAAAGTACCCATTTCCGTCACTGCTCTCAGAGAAATACAGTTTTCACAAAAACGACCTTTTTCCCACAAGCCATAACAAGACTCATCGCTGTATGTGATAGGTATACTATTAGTTTTCAAGTGGATAACTTGATTCTGCACAGGATCTACAATCCTAACAACATCATAAATATTTTCTAATACATGTATAGCCTCTAGGATATCCTCAATGTTAGATTTTTTTGTTGTGCCTTTAATCAATTTCCATCCACCTTTACATGCTATATGTATATATTCTGAAAGCAAATAATTTTTTATCAAATAAATACTAACAGATGTGAGCAACTCTTTCAATATAGAAGTTATCCTTTAGATATTGTTCTCAGTTCAATTGCCTCAGCCAAATGAAATGTATTAATGACATCACTATGCTCTAAATCAGCAATTGTTTGCGCAACCTTGATTATCCTGTCATGGCTACGTGCACTCAAGCCCAGGGTTACAAATGCTTTTTGCAATAGCTGCTCGGTCTGTGGTGTCATATGACATTTCTTCTTGATTTCACGCCTGCTCATTTCTGCATTACAATGCAAGCCCGTACCTTGAAGCCTTTTCAATTGCAATTTTCTTGCAGCAATGACTCTTTTACGTATATCCGCTGAACACTCTGAACGATTATCTGATTTCATTTCATTATATTCCAACCTTGGCACATGAATTTGTATGTCTATTCTATCAAGCAATGGGCCAGAAATTTTTTTATGATAACGTTCAATATCGCCGATGCGGCAGATGCATTCATGAATGCCATCTGTTTCTCCGTAAAAGCCACAGGGACATGGGTTCTCGGCAGACACTAGTATGAACGTTGCCGGAAAAGAAAGTGTTGCTTGTACTCGGCTAATAGTCACAAAGCCATCTTCCAAAGGCTGCCTTAATACTTCCAGCGCCATACGTGAGAATTCAGGCAATTCATCAAGAAATAAAACTCCGTTATGACTTAATGTAACTTCTCCTGGTTTAGGAATACTGCCTCCCCCAATAAGGGCGCTATGTGAAATGGTATGATGCGGGCTGCGAAAAGGTCTTTCCAGAATTAAACCCTGTTTTCGGTTTAAAAGCCCTGCAATGCTATATATTTTAGTTACTTCCAAAGCCTCTTCTTCTGTCATCGGCGGCAAAATAGTCGGTAATCGTCTGGCGAGCATCGTTTTGCCGGCTCCAGGAGCACCCACCATCCTCACATTATGTCCACCTGCAGCAGCTATTTCAAGTGCTCTTTTCGCAACAACTTGACCTTGAACATCAGAAAAATCAACATTATAAACACAATTGCTTTCAATGCTCATCTTTCTTTTATTCAATGCTGCAATGATTTCTGTTTTTTCTAAATGCATAGTGAGTTGTGTCAACGATTCCGGTGCAAAAACTTCTATGCCGTCAACCAATTCACCTTCCGCCGCATTACCTGGTGGAATGTATATTTCTTTTCTGCCAGTTTCTTTAGCCTTAATTATCATCGGTAAAATACCGCTTACTTCACGGATACTCCCGTCCAAGGCAAGTTCACCAACGAAAACCTTGTCGGAAATGGCTTCTGCCGTTATTTGACCGCTTCCGCATAAAATACCTATGGCTATCGGCAAATCAAGTCCTGAACCATCTTTTTTAAAGTCAGCAGGCGCCAGGTTGACTGTTATTCTTGTCGTAGGGAACTTATAGCCTGAATTTTTAAGAGCTGCTCTGACTCGTTCTCGTGACTCTCTTACAGCTGTATCTGGCAGCCCAACCAGTTCAAAAGCTGGTAACCCGTTTGAAATATCAACTTCTACAATTATTTCTTCACCGTTAATACCACATGTAGTCTCCCCAAAGGTTTTAGCATACATGTTATTCGCCACCTAATTTTTATTAAAAACAATTTGGTATATGGTTAAGCCTGAATGTATCACCATCAACCAATATTTCAATAACATCAAAACTAAAATTTTTATAATACTGATGATTATCCTGCAAATAATGCAAAGCCGTTGCGTGTATTTTTGCTTGTTTAGCTTTTGTCACGGCTTCTGCTGGCATACCAAATTTCAATGTTTTGCGTGTTTTTACTTCAACAAAAACTATATTTGAGTTTTTATTGGCAATAATATCAATTTCGCCTAATCTACATCGATAGTTACGACAAATTATTTTATAATCATGAGCCTTTAAATGCTTACAGGCTTCATCCTCACCCCATTGGCCAAAAGCTGCTCTGGCATGCATAAGGGTCGCTTCCTTTCTTTTATTGCTGCTTTAGTACTATCAGCTGACTTTTGTTATCAACCTCAGCAGATAACAGCTCTGCTGCTAAACTCTTAATAGGTTCGTAAGATCGGCGATGCCAAAAAGTTGCACCATATTTTCTGATGGCTTCCATATGTTTTTGACTACCATATCCTTTATTAGAAGCAAAATCGTATTCAGGATATTCTTTATCAAGGTCGAGCATTATTCTGTCTCTGGTTACCTTAGCTATAATAGAAGCGGCAGCAATAGAGGCACTCAACGCATCACCATGAATCAAAGGAATAGTTTTCACATCAACCACATCTACCGGCATAGCATCTATCAATGCTACTGCAGGTTTTGGAATTAAATGCGCTACAACCTTCTCCATACTAAGCTTTGTAGCTTGATAAATATTATATTTATCTATTTCAGTTACTGAAACTATATTCATTACTATTGAAATAGCCTTTTGGCATACTTCGTCATAAAGACGTTCCCTGACTTTGGCAGACAATTGTTTGGAGTCGTTTAAGCCGCTGATAAAAACATTTTCAGGCAAAATAACAGAAGCAACGACTAAAGGACCAGCTAGCGGTCCGCGCCCTGCTTCGTCAACTCCGGCAACATTTGTGATTCCTTGCTGCCAATATTCTTTTTCAAAAGCAAGCATTTTGTCAAAGCGCTCTTTTTCCTTAAATTCTGTCTCAATTCTGCGTTTATAGGCAGCATAAAGTTTCTGCACACCTGACCGCGCATCACATGCAATTAATGCAAGCTCTTCCTGTGAAGGTTCTTGTGACAAAATTGTTCTGATTTCTGCAATATTCATGTCTAACACCTCATAAAAAAAACAGGGCCATAATGGTCCTGTTTATTTTCCATCCGGATTATCCAATGTAAAGCGGCCCAAACGTCCGGTTCGGAAATCTCGCAACACCAACTGTATGACTTTTTCAATATCAGGCACACCGCCTGTTTTCAAACAACCGCGTGCAGCTGCAATCTTACGTAAAATATCTCCCGCCGAATCTTCTTCCAATATATCGGCGCCATATTTCTCAGAAACTTCCTTGGCATAATTATTTTTCAGCCTTTCCATCAATAACATGACAGCCTGTTCTCTATCAAAAACATCTTCTTTGATAGCACCTGTAACAGCAAGACAAAAACCAATCTCAGGGTCATCAAATTTTGGCCATAAAACACCAGGGGTATCCAATAATTCCAAGCCCTTGGCAATAGTGATCCATTGCTGTCCCCGTGTTACACCAGGCCTATCAGCAGCAACAACCTTGTTTTTACCAACAAGACGATTTATAAGTGTTGATTTGCCCACGTTAGGGACACCGACGATCATAACACGAATGGGGCGGTTTTTTACACCCTTTTTGGCCCATTTCTCGCTTACCGGTTTGGCAATTTCCTGAACTGCGCTAATTAATTGTTTAATACCTTTACCTGTAGCACAATCGACTTTCACAACGGTTAGTCCATTGTTTTTGAAAATCTGCAGCCAAGTATCAGTTTTTGCAGAATCGGCCATGTCAATCTTGTTTAAGGCAATAAGTTTAGGTTTATTGCCAAGCATTTCAAGCAACATAGGATTAGTGCTGGAACGTGGAATTCTCGCATCAAGCATTTCAATAACTACGTCCACTAACTTCAACTGAGTTTCCATCATGCGCTTTGCTTTTGTCATATGGCCTGGAAACCATTGAATCTTAAAGTCCATAGTTACTCCACTCCTCTACTTCCATCAAGGTAATGTCCTGCCTTTTTCAAAAGGCCAGAAAATTACACTTGCTTTACCTTTAACAAGCTTTAATGGCACGAAGCCAACATCGCTGTAGCGGCTATCTTCAGAATTGTTGCGATTATCGCCCAGAACAAAAATATGGTTTTTAGGAACTACTGCTTTGCGATAGGTACTATGGTTAGGCTCTTTTATATACGTTTCTTTCTTTAATACTCCATTCACATAGACCTGACCATCACGAATTTCTATAGTATCACCGCCGATAGCAATTACTCTTTTAATGAAATCTCTGCTTTCATCCATGGGGTATTTGAAAATTACTATTTCGTCTCTCTTCGGCTCACTGACAAAGTAAACAAACTTATTAACCAACAGCCGTTCACCGTTTTCTAGTGTAGGGAGCATGGATGGGCCGGAAACCATATATGGCTCGACAACAAAGGTTCTGATACAAAAGGCTAACACAACAGCAACGATGATTGAATACAGCCAATCACTGACAATGTCTTGCCACGTATTATCAGATTTTTTCTTCATATTGCTTTGCTCCTTTCAGTAGTGCTAAACAGTCTTTTACTCCTTAAATAGCAAAAGGGACTGATAAACAGTCCCTTTAGATTCCGATTAGCGTCTTTCTCTAATACGAGCTGCTTTACCGGTAAGATTACGCAGATAATAAAGCTTTGCTCTACGAACAATGCCGCGACGAGCAACTTCAATTTTTTCCAATCTTGGTGAGTGAAGTGGGAAAGTTCTTTCCACACCAACGCCGGAAGAAATGCGACGTACAGTAAACATTTCACGCACACCGCCACCGCTGCGAGCGATAACGACACCTTCAAACAACTGAACACGTTCTCTGGTTCCTTCAACAACCTTAACAAATACTTTTACAGTGTCTCCGGCACGAAAATCCGGAATGTCGGAACGAAGTTGTTCTTGTTCCAAAACTTCAATAATGTTCATAATTTCCTCCTCAATATCATAGACGTTCATGTATGAACAAATCAACAGCGGACCGTCCGTCTTACATACGTAGGTATTATATCACATAGAATACCTCATAGCAATACTATTTTAACCACCATTGCTCACCTGCTATGCGATCTATAATAATAGCTGCCGCAGATCTTACACATAGATGATTATAATCACATGGTCCATATATTGGTTCTAGAATATAATCAAAACTGCCCATGACAGTTTTCTCTATTCCAAAACCAGTGCCAAACAATAAAAGAATCGGCTGCGAACCCTCTTTAAGAAGGTTCCTAACAAAGCCATATGAAACAGTATTTTCATATTTTCTTGCATCAGTGGTAATAGTTATAGGCTTAGTGCCTTCTATCTTCTCTATCTCATCAATGGCATTTCCAATGCTGGGAATATAACTCACTCTTTCCAAAGCATTGCTGCGGTCAGGATTATATACCTGTCCAAAACCATTTTGCCAATAATCAGTAATTTTTGTAATAATTTTTTTCTGTTCGTCTAAGGGATGAATCAAAAAGTATCGTTTAACATCATAAGTACGAGCCGTACGTGAAATATCATGAATGTCAAAATTAGTAACTGCTGTAGCTACAACTTTCATGTTCTTGTTGTAAATAGGATAGTGCACTAAACCAAGATACAAATTAGCCATTATTTCCACCTTTAGTTTCTTTAATTACAGCTAATAGCAATTTCCCATCCTCTTTGCTCAAATTAGCTTTACTGAGCAAGTCTGGGCGGTTCTTATAGGTAGCACGCAGGGACTCTTTTCTACGCCACTCTTTTATAAGCGCATGGTTGCCCCCTCGCAATACCTCTGGAACCTCCATGCCTTCAAAGATGACTGGTCTTGTATATTGTGGGTATTCAAGCAAGGCTTCGCTAAAGGACTCTTCCGAAGCACTTTCTTCTTTGCCTAATACTCCCGGAACATAACGTGCGACAGCATCCATTACAACCAAAGCAGGAAGTTCTCCTCCCGTAAGCACATAATCCCCAATTGATATCTTTTCATCCACCCAAGCGAAAATCCTCTCATCAAAACCTTCATAGTGACCACATAAGAAAATTAGATCGCGGTCGGATTCAGCAAGTTTTTCAACAATGCGTTGGTTCAAGGTATTGCCGCCAGGACAAAGCGCAATCACCTCAGCATTTGGGAGTAAAAGTTTAGCTTCTTTGATGGCTGCCACAAAAGGTTCAACTTTTAAAACCATGCCTACGCCTCCACCAAAAGGAGTATCATCCACGGTTTTATGCTTATCATAAGTAAAGTCACGGGGATTTATGCAAGAAACAGTCAATAATCCCTGCTCCACAGCCCTCTTGATAATACTAAAGCATGTCGCCTGTTCAATAAATTCTGGGAATAATGTAACAAAAAGGAAATTCACTTCTACTCAGCCCATTCCGGCAGTTTAACCAAGATACGGTTATTAGCCATATTAATTTCTTTGATATTAGCCTTTAAAGCTGGAATCAATATCTCGCTGCCATCAGTTGCTTGAACAACGAAAACATCGTTGCTGCCCGTAGCTAAAACATCCTTCAGCTTACCAAGCAAAGAACCGCTTTCATCATAAATAGAGAACCCAATTAAATCAGAAACATAAAACTGATCATCCTTAAGAGGGGGCAAATCAGCTGTATTGATAAGAACCTTCTTGCCACGCAGCAATTCAGCCTCATCCATGTTGTTAATTTCGTTTACTTTAACTAAAAAAACATTTTTATGGAAACGTGCAGCTATTACAGAAAACTTTCGTCCATCTTCTAAAAAGAAATACTTCAACGCTAAAAACATATCAGGATTTTCGGTCAGAGGCATTACACGAAATTCGCCCCGCACACCATGCGGGGCGACAATGGCGCCTATTACAATTCTCTTATCCAAGATGTTAAGCCCTGAAGGCGACTATTTTGCCGTCTTCCGTTACAATTTCAGCACCCATTATTTTATCAAGATCGGTACCGATTTCAAGTTCAACAGTTCTTTCAAGTTGGCCATGACCAATTTCAGCGCCAAATTCTAATTTTTCTGCCCTTTTGAGTTTTGCTTCAGCTTCTTGCTTAGCAGCAATACGTTTTGAACGTTCCACTTCAATTTGCTGCTGCAAAGCTGGAACTAAAGTTTCATCCTGATTTTCCTGCTCGCTGACAGCGCGTTTAGCAGTAAATTCGAATTGTTCAAGCTCCAGACTAATTTGTTGTATTCTTTTTTGGAGATCTCCAATAATTTTCGTTTTTAAAGTCTCAGTAACCTTAGCTTTAATTGTAACCGGCATTCTTACGGTCATTTTATCCATTATGTTAAACCATCCTTTTTAAACAATCTCAACGACGACTTTGACGTTTTCACGCGTCGCAACTGCTTTTAAGACAACACGGATTGCTTTAGCAATACGACCTTGTTTGCCAATAACTTTACCCATATCCTCAGGAGCAACATGGAGGCGAAGCACCGTTGTAGTACCGGTTGTTTCCTCCTCCACGACTACTGCGGACGGATTATTCACTAGAGACTTGGCCATGATTTCTACCAATTCTTTCATGTCAATCACGCCTCACTTTTTTTAGCTTTTGCTTCAGCGTATTTAGCAATAATACCATCTTTGCTGAATAAGGATTTAACAGTATCAGTAGGTTGTGCACCTTTAGACATCCAGGACAGAGCTTTTTCCTCATCGATTTGTACTACTGCAGGTTGTACAGTAGAATCATAGTAACCGATGCTTTCGATAAAGCGGCCATCACGTGGAGCACGGGAGTCAGCAACGACAATACGGAAAAAAGGGTTCTTTTTAGCACCCATACGTTTTAAACGAATTTTAACTGCCATTTATATTTTCACCTCCTTAAATTAATTAAATTTTATTGCATAAAAGGTAGTTTGAAACCACCTTTTGAGGCAAACTTGTTCATTCCTTTGATCTTTTTCATCATCAATTTGCTTTGTTCAAAATTTTTCAACAGCTTATTGACATCCTGCACTCTTGTACCAGAACCGGCTGCAATTCTCTTACGTCTGCTGCCATTTATGATATTTGGATTTCTACGTTCGGCTAAGGTCATTGACCTTATAATTGCCTCCACGCGGTCCAACTCTTTTTCATCAACATTTGCATCCTTTAGCTTTTGGCTTATATTGCCCATACCTGGAAGCATCCCGAGAATAGATTCCAACGAGCCGAGTTTTTTAACCTGCTGCATCTGCTCTAAGAATTGCTCAAGGGTAAACTCCTCTTTGCGAAGCTTTTTTTCAAGTTTAGCCGCATCTTCAGCATCAAAAACTGCTTGAGCTTTCTCTATTAACGATAAAACATCGCCCATACCCAAGATTCGCGAAGCCATACGGTCAGGGTGGAAAGGTTCCAAGGCGTCAAGTTTTTCACCCATACCAACGAATTTAACAGGTCTGCCTGTAACAGCTTTGACAGACAAAACAGCACCGCCTCTGGCATCGCCATCAAGCTTGGTAACAATCAATCCATCAATGCCAAGGTCGTTGTTAAATGACTCAGCTACGGTAACAGCATCCTGGCCAGTCATCGCATCAACAACAAGAAGTATTTCATGCGGCTTAACCACATTCTTTATCTCTTTGAGCTCGCCCATCAATTCTTCGTTGATATGAAGGCGACCTGCTGTATCTATGATTACAGTATCACATGCCAGTGAAAATGCTTTGCTCATCGATTGCCTAGCAATCTCAACAGGGGAAACCTGATCACCAAGCGAAAATACAGGAATGCTGAGCTGGTCTCCAAGAACCTGAAGCTGTTTGATTGCTGCAGGACGATAGACGTCTCCGGCAACTAACATCGGCTTTTTACCATTCTTACGCAAATGATTTGCTAACTTGCCAGCAGTTGTAGTTTTACCAGCACCCTGCAGACCAACAAGCATGATTACAGTCGGCGGTTTGGAGGCAACCATCAGTTTGCTTTGGGTACCACCCAACAAATCAGTTAGCTCTTCATTAACTATTTTAATAATAAATTGGCCCGGAGTCAGGCTCGCCTGTACTTCCTGTCCCATTGCTCTTTCTTTTATTCTGGCAATAAAATCTTTAACAACTTTGAAGTTTACGTCTGCTTCCAAAAGAGCCATACGCACTTCACGTAATGTTTCCTTTAAATCTTCTTCTGTAACTTTTTGACTGCCACGTATTTTTTTTATTGCAGTCTGTAATCTATCAGCTAAGCCCTCAAATGCCATTATTATGCCCTGCCTTTACCATTTAGCTCACGTAAAATTGTCTGTACCAACTCTAAAGTAGTTTCTTTGCCGTGGTTATTAATATAATCTGTCAGTAATTCTTCTGCATGAATGAGCATATCACTATTTTCTTTATCTCGTTCCAGCAATTTCAACCTATTTTCATAACGTTCCAAAATCTGTCCTGCTCTTTTAATCAGATCATAAATAGCTTGTCGAGAAACACCGTATTCATCAGCAATCTCCGAAAGTGACAGGTCATTATAAAAATGCAATTCCATGCATTTTTGTTGCTTATCAGTTAGAAGGCCACCATAAATATCATATAAACGAACTAATCGCATTCTTTGTTCAAAACCTATATCTGCCAGCATCTTCTCACCAAAAATCTTAAATATTACTAACATTCGTTATTATACAACAAAGGGAAAACACCGTCAAGTGTTTTCCCTTGTCACCATGATTTATTTGTTAAATAAGGCTTCGACGAAATTTTCAGGCTCAAATGTACGGAAATCCATTATACTTTCGCCCACTCCAATCCATTTTACAGACAGTCCAAGCTCTTCTTTGATAGCAATTATTACGCCGCCCTTTGCGGTTCCATCTAGTTTTGTCAAGACTACGCCTGTGACATTGGTTGTCTCAGTAAATATTTTTGCTTGCGTTATTGCATTCTGCCCTGTTGTTGCATCAAGAACAAGTAATGTTTCATGAGGCGCATCTGGTATTTCCCTTTGAATAACCCGATGAATCTTGTCAAGTTCTTTCATTAAGTTAGATTTATTATGCAGCCGTCCAGCGGTATCAATGAAAAGTATATCCGCTTTACGAGCCACAGCTGCTTTAACAGCATCGTATACTACTGCAGCAGGGTCTGCTCCTTCTGCGTGACTTATTACGTCAGCTTCAGCTCTTTCACCCCATATTTTTAACTGCTCAGCAGCAGCCGCTCTGAAAGTGTCGCCAGCAGCTATCATAACTTTATGACCTAGAAGTCGATAATAATTGCTGAGTTTTCCTATAGTGGTTGTCTTGCCCACGCCATTTACACCAACTACAAGAATTACACTTGGTGAACCACTTAAACGCATGCGCTGCCCTTCGTCCTTCAACAAACCAGCAACATACGCCTTGAGAAAGGGCAAAACGTCTTCAGGAGACTTAATTTCACGACTTTTCGCGGCTCCGCGAACTGCCTTCATAATTTTTTCTGTAGTTTTAACACCAACATCACCGGCAATGAGAACCATTTCCAGTTCTTCCAAAAAATCTTCGTCAACTTCTGTCGACAAACCAACAAGAGTCTCGATTTTTTCTGTAAAGTTCTTCCTGGTTTTGGATAATCCATCTTTCAATCTTTCAAAAAAGCCCATGTTTTACCCCTTTTCTTCCAACTTTACTGATAGCAGCCTGGAAATACCTGATTCTTCCATTGTTATCCCATGCAAAACATCCGCTGCTTCCATGACACCTTTGCGATGAGTAATAATAATAAATTGCGTTTTCTTGGCATAGTCGGCCAGAAAAGCCGAGAAACGATCTATATTCGCTTCATCCAGAGCTGCATCTATTTCATCTAGAATACAAAATGGTGCTGGCTGATATGATAATAGCGCGAAGAGCAATGCGATTACCGTTAATGCTCTTTCACCACCAGACAACAAGAATAAGCTTTGCAATTTTTTTCCAGGCGGTTGCACAATTATTTCAATACCGGAATCAAGAATATTATCAGGATTCTGCAATTCAAGGCTAGCCGTCCCGCCTCCAAATAAATTTTTATATGTCTCAGCAAAATAAGCATTGATTTTTGTTAAGGATTCTTTAAATCTTCTGGACATATTTGCATTGATTTCATTAATTACTTCTTCCAGCCGGGCTTTGGCCTCATATAGGTCATTGTATTGAGCATTTAAAAACTCGTATCGCTCGCTAACTGCCTTGTATTCCTCAATGGCTGCAGCATTGATTGGGCCTAATTCTTCAATTGCATGCGTTAGGCTTGACTCCATCTTCTTCAAAGCAGAATCAGACAGATCCAATAATAATGTGCTATCCTTTGCTTCTGCCAAAGTAATGTTATAAGTGGTTACTATCTGTTCCAATGCAGTTTCATACTCTGTTTGCTGCTTTACCTTCTCCATCTCTGCCAAATGCAGCTTTTGTGTACTGACAGCATATTCCTTTTTTGTGGCATCCAATTCACCTTCAGCTATAGCGAGTTTCTCAACTATCTTTAACCGTCTGTTGGTAAATTCTTCCTTCCCACCATTATCCGTCTTCAATGCAGCCAGAATATCCTTTTGTCGAACCACCAGCAGCTCTTTCGTCTGTTCACTTTCTACTATGACTTGAACCATTTTTTCATTTTCAACATCATTGTTAGAAATTTCTAGTTGCAGCCTCGCCATATCAGCATCAATTTGCTTGATTCGCTCCGATACAAGGTTTGTTCTTTCTTTAGCAGACTCCAAGGCGATGCAAGAATTTTGATAATGAGTTCTGATAGTACTAAGTGCTCTTTGCTCAGCGGTTAATTCCTGCTGTAATTTGTCAACTAGTTCTTTGGTGGACAAATCTTTTTGTTCAAGCATAGCCAAATTTGGCTTGAGTTCCAACAATATATTTCTTGTATTGATGTAGTCTTCTGAATGCTGTCTTTTCTCCTGTTCATAAAGGGCAATGTTTTCTTTATGCTGCTCAATTTCAGCGACAGCTCGTTCAAGATGTGCAGAAAGTTCTGCCTGTCTCACTTTATTTTTTTGCAGCACGGACTTAAATTCTTCTATTTTTCCGTTGTTTTGCTTCACAAGTGTTTCGCAGGCTTCAATATTTTCTTGTATCATCAAGATTTGTCGATTTATATTCTCAACATTTTCTTTGGCGACAATTATTTCGTTCTTTCTGGACAAAAAACCAGATTCTTTATGTCTGCTGCTGCCACCTGTAATTGAACCGCCCGGGTTAAGGATCTCTCCTTCAATCGTAACGATCCGCAAACGGTAATTATTAGCCTTTGCTGCCCTGAGTGCTGCATCCATGTCTTGAGCGACAAGTACCCGCCCCAACAAAAAGTTGGCAACAGGCAATAACTTTTCTTCACATTGTACAAGTTCTGAAGCAATACCGATAATACCCGGCAGCTTAAGCAAAGCAGCTTCATCATTACGGAGAAATGTTGGTCTGATGGTATCCAGCGGCAGAAAAGTCGCACGCCCGTCTTTTGTCCTTTTCAAAAATTCTATTGCCTGCTTAGCAGTAGACACATCTTTTGTCACCAAATTTTGTACCGAGCCGCCAAGCGCAGTTTCTATTGCTGTAACGTAAGGCGGCGGCACTTGAAATAATTCTGCAACAACGCCTATAATTCCATTACGCCAGGAGCTCTCAGATGCCAGAACAGTTTTTATGCTGCGCCCAAAACCATCATACACTCTTTGCATATTTTCCAACAAATCTATCTTAGTCTGTAACGAAGACAATGTTTCATTCATAGAATTACGTTTCTTCACGACTTCAATCAATGAGCCTTGATCATCGGAGTTTTTGGCAACTAATTTTGACATTTGTTCTTGAACAAGAATAATGCTATTTGTAATACTCTGTTGCTCACTGATAATGTTATCCCTACGCTCCGAGAGTAAATTATAGGCTTCTTCTAAATCAGCCAGTGTCTTCTTTAGTTGTTCTCTTTTGCGCTGCCTATTTTCCTGTTCATTTTCCAATGAACGTATTTCATTACGTAAATCAACAATCTGCTGCATGCTTTCAAAAGCAGAAGACTTATAATCTAAAATTTTATTTTCGGTTTCAGCTATTGAGTTTTCTTTATTTTCCTGTTCAATGGCATACTTATTAACAGCACTTTGAGCAGCTTGCTGTTCCGTTTCAAGTGCATCATATTTTTCAACAATGGTTTTTAAATTGCCCTCTATTTCTCCGAGTTGCTGAACAAGTCGTTCTCTCTGAGCTTGCAGTCTTTCCTGTGACTTCTGGCTTTGCAGAATACGTTCACTCAGTACAGCTTCCTGACCGTGCAATTTTTCTAAAAGCGTCTCTCTTTCTGCAATACTATTTTGCAGTTCCGCAAATTCTTCGTTAATTTTATCAAGTTCTGTTTTAAGAATCAGACCGTTATTTTCTTTTAAATTTACTTCTACTTTGATTTCTTCATTACGTTTATTTAATTCTGCTATTTTTGCAGCCAGTTTCTCATTAATTTCTTCAATATTTTGAAGCTTGTGAACAACCTGGGTAACTCGGCAAGAACGTAGCTCATCGCTCATTTTTAAATACTTGTGTGTTTTTTCAGCACTTATTCTTAAAGGTTCGATTCTTCCTTCGATTTCCGATTTAATATCATATATTCTGGTAATGTTATTGGCCGTTTCCTCCAGCCTATGAGTTGCTTCCTTTTTGCGCAAACGATATTTTGCTATTCCCGCTGCTTCTTCAAATAGGGCGCGCCGCTCTTCTGGACGACTGTTTAAAATTTCATCAATACGGTTCTGTCCAATAATTGACATTGAGCCCCTGCCAAGTCCAGTATCAGAAAAGATATCAACTATATCCTTCAAACGACAAGGCTTTTTGTTGATATAATACTCGCTATCGCCGCTGCGAAAAACTCTTCTACAAATATTTATTTCATCGAAATCGGTTGGTATCTTGTGATCACTATTATCGAAAACAAGGCTTACTTCTGCCATTCCCAAAGCACGGCGTTTGCTTGTTCCGGCAAAAATAACATCTTCCATTTTACTTCCACGCAAATATTTTGCGCTTTGTTCGCCGAGAACCCAGCGAATAGCATCAGAAATATTACTCTTGCCGCTGCCATTAGGACCGACAATTGCTGTAATACCTTCTTCAAAATTAATTTCTGTTCTCTCTGCAAATGACTTAAACCCATATGTTTCGAATGCCTTTAAGCGCACAATACCACCGACCTAATCAATTCTATGTATTTGATTTTAACATGCTAAAACGAATTAAACAACTTGTCTGACTAATCGGCGGACATGTTAATCTTTAATGATGCTTCCTGCAAAGAACCGTCAGCCAATAGCTCTATGTTTGGTTTGTTCATTATCCTCTGCCAAAATATTTCATTACACTTACGGATACCTTTTAATTGGGAGGTAATTTTTGAGTTATGAACAATTTTAACAGCAAAAACACTAGTGTCAATTTCTTCCAATTGCTCAGCTATCCAGCATCGATATTGGAACGACTTAACCATTTCGCCAAACGAAGGATGAAATGGTCCTGCAACAATATTATCCTCTTTACACAGCTCTTCATCAGCTTGCAATCCAATGCGGATTACGTCAATTCCGCTCCTGGTCAGCTGCTCATGGACATAAGATGCTTGTGCAACTGCAGTTCGCAGGTTCAATGGTTCATATGACTTTTCCATAAACATTTTTGCCAGTGGAGTATCTTTAATTACTAAAAGAGGGTATATCCTGGCTATATCTGGTTTCATCAACACAACCTTATTTACGGTATCTATTAAACTTTGCCAATCCTGGCCTGGCAAGCCTACCATTAGCTGTATACCAACGCTCACATTTTTTGTTTTCAGGCAGACCACTGCCTTTTCTACATCATCAGCTGAATGGCCTCTTTCTGCTATTTGCAATACTTTATCATCAAGAGTCTGTACACCTAGCTCTACCAAATTAACATGATGCTGTTTTAAAAGTTCAACTCTGCCGTTATCAATATAATCTGGTCTTGTAGAAACTCTCACCGATCCAGCAATGCCAAGTTTTACATATTTATCAGCTAGCACCAATAATTCTTTTTGCAATTCTATCGGCAAAGCAGTAAATGAACCTCCGTAAAATGCAATTTCATTCTCACTCGATGCATTAACCCATTGCAGGTATTTATTAATTTGTTTTTCTGCGTTTAATAAGGAAGTTTCAGCTTGACCGCTAATTTTTTTCTGATTGCAGAAAATGCATTGGTGTGGACACCCAGCATGCGGAATAAAAACAGGTATTATCCTTCCCATATGCTCCTCCTTTGATATACAAAGAAAGACAGTCGGACCAGCCAACTGTCTTAAATACTATTAAAGATTTTCTCCTAATTTTAAAAGAGCTTGCTTAGCCGCATTTTGTTCGGCCTCTTTTTTTGACTTACCGCTGCCTTCCCCTGCTACTACCCCATTAATCAACACAGTCGTATCGAAAACTTTATCGTGGTCAGGCCCCTTGGCCCCTACCAATTGATATATAATTTCGACAACCCCATCCTTTTGAACCATTTCCTGTAATCTTGTCTTAAAATCTCGGCAAAGTCCGTGCTTTGCCGTCATTTCAAGCTCTTCTTTCATCATATCTAAAAGATACTTCTGAACTCTTTCCAGTCCTTGGTCCAAATAGTATGCCCCGACAACTGATTCAAATGCATCAGCTAGAATAGAATTGCGATCACGCCCACCAGAAAGAAGCTCGCCTCTTCCCAACAAAATATATTTTCCCAAGCCAATTTGTCTTGCATATTTAGACAAAGAAGTTTCACAAACAAGATAAGCTCTAAGTTTTGTCAATTCGCCTTCATCCATTTTAGGAAATCTTTTGTACATATATGTACTAACAACAAGACCCAAGACAGAATCGCCCAGAAACTCAATTCTTTCGCTGTGCGTAGGTTTGGGAAACAACTTCGATTCATGGGCATAAGAGGTATGAGTCAGAGCGGTGTTCAGCAGATACAAATCGGTCATTTCGATCTTCAATGACCGACATAACTCTTGCAAATCTTCTTTTCGCTCTTTATTCATCCTTTTATCACTCTAATCCAAATTAATCTTTATATTTTTTAAACAAAATCGTTGCGTTATGACCGCCAAAACCGAAACTATTGGAGATAGCAACATCTACATTAGCTTTACGAGCAACATTTGGCACATAGTCAAGATCCAATCCTTCTTCTAGGTCTGGATCTTCATAGTTGATAGTTGGAGGAATTACTCCGTTCTCAATGGTCAAAACTGTAGCTATCGCTTCTACACCACCAGCAGCCCCTAAAAGGTGACCTAGCATTGATTTATTGGAACTAATCGCCATTTTATAAGCATGTTCACCAAATACTTTCTTAGCGGCAAGTGTTTCATTTAAATCGTTTCTATGGGTTGAAGTACCATGTGCGTTGATGTAGTCAACTGCTTCAGGTTTCAAGCCAGCATCATCTACTGCGGCCTGCATACAAGCTGCTGGCATTTCACCGCTAGGATCCGGAGCTGTTATATGATAAGCATCAGCAGTCATACCGTAGCCGCAAATTTCGGCATAAATATGTGCGCCGCGAGCTTTTGCATGTTCTAATTCTTCAAGTACAATAACGCCTGCGCCCTCGCCCATAACAAAGCCTTCACGTTTTTTATCAAATGGGCAGGATGCTTTTTCAGGATGCTCGTTATTAGTGGAAAGAGCCTTCATGTTTGCAAAACCAGCAACAGCAACCGGAGAAATTGCAGCTTCTGTACCACCGGCAATCATAATATCAGCATCGCCGTATTGAATTGTACGGAAAGCATCTCCTATACAGTTGGTTCCTGTAGCACATGCTGTTACAATTGCAGTGTTTGGGCCTTTAAAGCCTAAAGCTATTGAAATCTGGCCAGCAGGCATGTTAGGAATTTCCATTGGAATAAAGAATGGACTGATTTTGCTTGGACCTTTTTCAACATATTTTGTGGTCTGTTCAACAAATGTTTCTATGCCGCCAATACCGCTACCAACACAAACGCCTGCACGGACTTGGTTAATACTCGCAAGATCAAGTTTTGCATCTTCTACAGCCAGCTTTGCAGCAGCAACAGCAAAATGAGTAACGCGATCCATGCGTTTGCCTTCTTTTTTATCCATGTACTCAGCATAGTCAAAGTCTTTTACTTCGCCAGCAATTTTTACATCAACATCGGTAGTATCAAATCTGGTGATAAGGTCAATACCAGATTTGCCAGCTATCAAATTATTCCAGAAATTTTCTTTGCCTGTGCCAATAGGTGTTACAGGACCAACACCAGTTATTACAACTCTTCTTTTCAAAATTAATCACCTCAAGGTTATATTTTGGCTATTTCTTCTTTTAGTCTTCTAAAAATTTCTTTTACCGGTAATATTTCTTTAATTTTCCACATATTTGCACCAGTAAAAACAAGGCCAGTTTCCACATCACCTTGCTGCGCTCTTGTCAATGCGCGAATAATACAAAAAGATCTTGTACAATGTTTTAGACAAGAATCGCATTCTGTAGGTCTTGGTGCCTTCCCCTCCAGAGATAGCTGTGCAAAAGGATTTCTTATAGCACGGCCTTTATATCCAACAGGACTATCAATCTGCACAACATCATCTTCAGTCATCTTCAGATAAAATTGTTTCAGTTCATCTGCCCCATTCGATTCTTCGCTTGCGGCAAAACGGCTGCCCATTTGTACACCACTGGCGCCAAGTTTCAACAATTCCGCAACATCCTGACCTGTAACTGCTCCGCCGGCTGCAATAACCGGAATTTTCACAGCCTTGACAATTTCAGGTAGTATTTCTTTTATGGATTGCTGTGTTCCTAAATGCCCGCCGGCTTCTGTTCCTTCAGCGACTATCGCTGAAGCTCCAAGTTGTTCGGCTATCTTGGCAAGTTTTACTGAGGAAACGATAGGAACGATGGCAACGTCATACTTACGTCCTACCGCAAACATATCTCTTGAAAAACCGGCGCCGGCTACAATTAAATCTACTTTCTCTTCAGCAGCAGTCGTAATTAAACCCAAGAATTCACGGGCAGCAACCATAGCGTTTATGCCAATGATTCCCTTACCGCCAGTCAACTCTCTGGCTAGTCTTATTTCTTTCCGCAACTCATCAAATTTCATACCGGACGCAGCAATCAAGCCTATGCCGCCTTCGGATGCAACTGCAGCTGCTAACCGAGCCGTAGAAAGTCTTATCGCCATTCCACCTTGTACAATAGGCACTTCGGCAACTAAATTACCGATTTTAAGCACTGGTAATTTCAACAAATATCCCCCATTTCAGGATAACTTTTTTAAGGAAATCCCAAGGCTGGGATTTCCTTAAAAAGCATTAAGATCTTATTTCTCTTTGTCCAACAATTCAACCGCATCTTTAACAGTACGGATTTTTTCAGCAATTTCGTCAGGAATTTCAACGTTAAATTCTTCTTCAAAAGCCATGATCAATTCAACGATATCCAAAGAATCTGCACCTAAATCATCAATAAAAGTTGATTCCATCTTAACTTCGTCAGCATCAACACTCAATTGTTCAACAGTAATATCTCTTACTTTTTCGAAAGTAGTCATTCAATTCACCTCCTTCCAAAGGAAAAACATTATAATTTTTAAAATTACATCACCATACCACCATCAACATTTAATGTCTGGCCGGTTATATAAGCAGCATCATCAGAAACAAGGAATAATACTGCCTTGGCAACATCTACTGGCTGACCCGCACGTTTAAGCGGAATACCTGCCGCCATCTCTTCAACAACTTTTTCTGGTAAAACACTGGTCATATCAGTAGCAATAAGCCCGGGTGCTACGGCATTCACTGTAATTCCTCTGGAAGCAACTTCTTTCGCCACAGATTTAGTAAAACCAATGCAACCTGCCTTAGCAGCGGCATAATTTGCCTGCCCTGCATTACCCATAATTCCAACAACCGAAGCAATATTTACTATTTTGCCACTTTTTTGCTTCATCATATATTTTATAGCAGCTTTAGTGCAGTTGTATACGCCCTTCAGGTTAGTATTCAGAACCGCATCCCAATCTTCTTCCTTCATACGCATTAAAAGACCATCACGAGTAATGCCTGCGTTGTTAACCAATATGTCGCAACGCCCGAATTCAGCAACAACAGCGTCAAGCATTGCAGCTGCAGCTTCCGTTTGCGAAACATCACCCTGTAAAATTAAGGCTCTGCGGCCCATTTTTCGAATTTCTGCAGCTACTTCTTCTGCAGCAGCCGCATTACCTGCATAATTAATCGCAACATCAGCACCAGCTTCCGCCAATGTCAATGCAATAGAACGACCAATTCCGCGGGAAGCGCCAGTAACAAAAGCTATCTTACCTTCTATCTGCATTTTAGCGAACCTCCTTGAAATAAGCAAGCGTTTTTTCCAAACTTGCATTATCTTCAACATTAAGCGTCGTTAACTCTTTAGCAATCTTTTTATTAAACCCTGACAATACTCTGCCAGGACCTACCTCAACAAAGCATTCAACGCCATTTTTAACCATATTGTGCACCGAAGTTTCCCATAAAACAGGGCTTGCAGCTTGTTTTACAAGCAGAGCTTCGATTTCAGAAGCCTTTGTAACTTCTTCGGCTGTAACGTTAGCAACTACAGGTATTTTTGCGTCACTAAAAGAAATCGTTTTGAATTCTTCAGCTAAACGAACTGAAGCAGGGCGCATCAAGCTGCTATGGAAAGGAGCGCTTACCGGTAAGAGCACGGCACGTTTTGCTCCAGCTGCCTTTAATGCTTCCACTGCTTTATCTACCGCAGCAGCCGCACCGGCAATTACAACCTGGCCTGGGCAATTGAAGTTAACTGCTTGAACTTCTTTGCCAGTTTCTTCTTCAACTTTTTTACAAATAGCTACTATTGCATTACTATCATCCATACCCATAACAGCAGCCATACTTCCTTCACCAACAGGAACTGCTTCCTGCATAAACTGGCCACGTTTGCGTACTATTCTAACAGCATCTGAGAAGCTCAGCGCGCCTGCAATAACCAATGCTGAATATTCACCCAAGCTATGGCCTGCCGCAACACCCGGAGTTATACCATGCTCCTTGAGAACTTCTGCTGCCGCAACACTAGCAGTTAGTATTGCAGGTTGTGTGTTAAATGTCAACCTCAATTGATCTTCTGGTCCATTGAAGCACATATCAGTTATCGAAAATCCTAGTGCTTCGTCAGCAGATTTAAATATATCACGTACAACTGCATAATTGTCGTAAAACTCTTTCATCATTCCAACTGTTTGGGAGCCTTGTCCCGGAAATATAAAGGCTGTTTTGCCCATCGTTAAGTCCTCCCCTTTACTTTATTTATTCCATTTTAAAGCAATAGAAGCCCAAGTTAAACCAGCACCAAAACCCGCAAGCACAATCATTTTGTCCTTTTCGATAAGGCCTTGTTCCCTTGCCTCACAAATTGCGATAGGAATCGAAGCTGCTGATGTATTGCCATACTTGTCAACATTAACAAATACTTTGTCCATTGACATGCCTAAACGTTTAGCGGCTGAATTGATTATACGTATGTTAGCCTGATGGGGTATCAAAAGGTCAACATCTTCCGTATTTAATCCGGCTTTTTTAATAGCCTTCTCTGCTGTACGTCCCATTATTTTTACAGCAAACTTGAAAACTTCGCTTCCATCCATATGAATAAAATGCTCTCCGGCATCAACCGTTTCATGGGAAGCCGGTTTGCGAGATCCTCCTGCTGGCTGAGATAAAAATGGTCCGCCAGAACCATCTGCACCCATATCAATGCTCAAAATACCATAGCCATCTTCGACTTGTCCAACAACAGCCGCACCAGCACCATCACCAAAG
Source organism: uncultured Acidaminococcales bacterium (assembly GCA_964427675.1). Taxonomy (GTDB): domain Bacteria; phylum Bacillota; class Negativicutes; order Acidaminococcales; family Acidaminococcaceae; genus RZYP01. The sequence continues at coordinate 27,409 of CAYRVN010000002.1, read as the reverse complement.
AGTACACATGTATTACGGTCTTTCCAATTCATGATACGAGAAAGAGTTTCAGCGCCAACAACCAGAATATGCTTGTATAAGCCACTTACTATCATCGTATTTGCTACAGCCAACGCATAAACAAAACCGGAGCACCCTGCTGACAAGTCAAAAGCTGCGGCATTTTTTGCGCCAATTTTATCTTGTAATAAGCAAGCAGTAGATGGGAATTTAGTGTCAGGAGATTCTGTAGCAACAATTACGCATTCAATATCTTCGCCACTGATTCCAGCATCTTTCAAAGCTCTCTCTGCGGCAATGAAAGCCAAATCAGACGTTGCTTGTTCCGGTGCAGCTATGTGGCGTGACTTGATACCTGTTCTTTCAACAATCCAGTCGTTATTAGTATCAACCATTTTTTCTAAATCATAATTTGTCAGAACCTTATCTGGAAGATAATGACCCATGCCTAAAATACCAGCAAATATCTTTTCCATTGTTATTCATTCCCTTTTCTTTTATTTATGATACTGTCCCCGATATGTTTTACAACATCCTTCTCTGCAAAATCAATTGCCACAGCTACAGCATTTTTTATTGCTTTAGCTTTCGAACTACCGTGACAAATGATAAAAGGCGCTTTAACACCCAGAAGCAAAGCTCCACCATATTCTGCCGGATCAATAGTTTTTTTCATTTTTCTTAATGCAGGCTTAATAAGCATAGCACCAAATTTTGCCATCATGCCACTTTCCATGATGGTGCGTTTCATGATGGTCATGATTGCTGTTGCCAAGCCTTCAGCAACCTTTAACACAACATTTCCAACGAAGCCATCACACACAACAACGTCAACCGTACCCTTATTTATGTCACGCCCTTCGACATTGCCGATAAAATTAATGTGCTCTTCGTTTTTAAGTAAAGGATAAGTAGCAAGGGCTTGCTCATTGCCTTTAGTTTCTTCTTCGCCGATATTTAACAAACCAACCCGAGGATTCTTTATCTTAAGGATCAGCTCTGCATATATCGAGCCCATAATTGCGTTTTGAACAAGGTGTTGAGGCTTTGCATCAACCTTGGCGCCTGAGTCTAAAACAACAGTCGTGCCGGTAATACTAGGAATAGGCGTTGCTATAGCAGGTCTTTCTATACCTTTGATACGACCTAGTCCAAAAAGAGCGGCGGCAACTGCAGCACCTGTACTGCCCGCAGATACTAAAGCGTCACAAACTCGTGTATGCAATAACCTGGTAGCCACTACAATAGAGGCATCAGGCTTAGCCTTGACACTGAGACTTGGATGGTCGCTCATCTCAATAACTTCACTGGCATGTTCTATCTTAATTCTTTCATTCTTATCTTCCTTGTGCTTTTTTAATACAGTTTCAATCTGTGCCCTGTCACCGACAAGATAAACATCGCACTTGTATTGTTTGACTGCTTGAATTGCACCCAAAATTATTTCTTCCGGACCATAATCCGTTCCCATAACATCAACAGCTATCTTCATGCTAAACAATCCTTTCATTCGGCAGGGAAACAACAATGAACTTCGCTCTGAATACTTCCTGGCTATTGTTACGAATTTTTACCCAAATGAAGTATTTCTTATCCTCTTTGCGTATTACTTCCGCCTTAGCAATCAGATTGGCCCCAGCATAAATGGGGACCTTGTATTTAACGTTGCCAATACCTGTCAAAGCCGCTGGCGCGTCTACCACCGCCAAAGCCAATGTATTGGCCTGAGCAAACATAAAATGACCACGCGCAATACCAGTTTTTGCCATGACCATATCAGGCGTAACGCTCATCATCGAAATTCCGCTTTTGCCTAATTCAAGGTCAAGTAGTTCACCCACTATATCCTTGCTTGATATTGCCTGCAGCTTATTCTGCGCATTTTCAGCCATCTGCCTTGTCCGTTCCCTTAATTCGGGAATACCCTTGCCAAGACGATCCAATCTTATTGTCTGGATGCTTACTTTCAGGGTCTGTGCAAGTTGCTCATCTGTTAGAAAAGGATTCTTTTCTAACTCTTTTAACAAACGCTGCTGTCTTATTTGTTTTTTTGACACATTCATAACATCACCTGATTTTAGCACCAAGTCTTAATATCTGTTCGTATTATATATAAAAACAAATTAAAAATCAATATGACTGTGTGACAAAATTGTAAAAAATGGAAGAGAAATAATAAAACCGAGGTGCAAGCACCTCGGTTTTATTATTTCTCTTCCATCGCAACGACTTGTTTACCGTTATAATAACCACATTCCGGGCAAACTCGATGCGGCATTTTCTTTTCATGACATTGCGGGCACTCAACTAAACCAGGAACAGTAAGTTTCCAGTTAGCGCGACGAGAATCGCGACGAGCCTTAGACATTTTACGCTTTGGTACTGCCATTATTGATACACCTCCTCAAGCGAATTACAACTACTACTTTTTAAACAACTGTTTCAATGCCGCTAATCTCGGATCGACCGTGTCAGTATCACAATCACAAGAGTCAACATTTCTGTTGATTCCACAAACAGGACACAAACCTCGGCATTCTTCTTTGCACAAAACCTGCAAAGGTTCAGCAACAAGCAATCCTTCGCGAACTGCTTCTGTGATATCAACAACGTCGAATTCATATGAGAATGCGTCATCATCAATATTTACGGCATCTACAGGGAAGAATTTCTCCATAATCTCCGTTTCAGTTGAAGCTACAAATGTTTTCAAACAGCGAGCACATTCCCGTTCAACCTTGGTACGTAAAACCGCTTTTAAAAGCAGTACATCACCCGCATTGGAAATCTCACCATCTACAAAGATAGGACCACGAACCGCCAAGTCTTCTTCTGATAAGTTTAATTCCTTCGCGTTAACTTGAAAATGAAAATCTGTTTTCCCAACCAGTCTTTTTTTGATTTCGGCTACGTTTAACTTAATCATAATCCACCAATCGTTACAATTATATAGGCCAGGTATTTCTTTGTCAAGAAAAACCATAAGACAACCTATAATTTGATAATCCTTTTACATATATTAAATGTGTCTCTGGCAATTACCAGTTCTTCATTTGTTGGTATTACAAATATCTTTACATTAGCTCGCTTAACACTTATCTCCTGCGCCTTGCCCCTAACTTTGTTGCGTTCAGGGTCAATACGGGTGCCGAGATATTCCAAGCCATTACAAATCTTGTCACGCATAAACGGTGAATTCTCGCCAACGCCTGCTGTGAAAACAATTGCATCAACACCGCCCATAGCCGCAACATAACCACCGATGTATTTCTTTACTTTATAAGCAAACAAATCTATTGCCAGCTGTGAACGTTCATCACCTCTGTTGGCAGCACTTTCAAGGTCACGAAAATCACTTGATAAGCCAGAAATACCAAGAATACCACTCCGCCTGTTCAGATAGTCGTCTATCTGAGGGGCAGTCATGTTTTCCTTTTCCATCAGAAAAGGTATTATGGCAGGATCAATTTCGCCCGAGCGTGTACCCATTATTAGGCCTTCAAGAGGCGTATAACCCATACTGGTATCAACAGATTTGCCATATTTTATAGCAGTTATACTCGCGCCATTGCCAAGATGACAGGTAATTATCCGCAAATCAGTCATGTGTTCCTGCATCATAGAAGCAGCAACCTGTGCCACGTATTTGTGTGATGTACCATGAAATCCATAACGACGAAGGCCATACTTCACATACAATTCATAAGGCAGACCATATAAATAGGCAACCTTTGGAAGGGTTTGATGGAACGCTGTGTCAAAAACAGCTACCTGCGGCGTTGTCGGCATAATTTCCATACAAGCATTTATTCCGTGCAAATTAGGTGGATTATGCAAAGGTGCTATTTCAGCGCATGCTTCAATGCCCTTAAGAACATCCTGTGTAATAAGGACAGAATCAGCAAACCTCTCTCCTCCGTGAACAACCCTATGGCCAACAGCGTCAATATCAGCCATGTCAGCAATAACTCCATATTCGGGATTGACCAAGGCATTGATAATCATCTTAATGCCAACAGCATGGTCAGGAATATCCGCCGGCAAATCAACAGTATACTTTCCTGTTGGGGTATGTTTAAGAAGTGCTCCTTCCATACCAATGCGTTCGACCATACCCTTGGCCAAAACTGATTCATTTTCCATATTAATCAACTGATACTTTATTGAGGAACTACCACAATTAACTACAAAAATTTTCACTGTCGCACCTTCTTTGTCCGGCATTCGGAATTATTCTGATATTTTTGTTCATAATCATAGTACAAAATAAAGGGATACTGTGATAAAATAGTATACACTATTTTAAACAAATAATCTACAAGGAATAATCAGATTAATTAATTTTTTCAAAGGACAATGATATGATTAACAAACATTGCATAGGAATAGTTGCAGAATATAACCCATTTCATAACGGTCATGCCTATCATCTGGCTGCAGCCAGGACGGCTGTTGGAGATGTCCCAGTAATTGCAGTTATGAGTGGCAATTTCGTTCAAAGAGGCATACCTGCCTTAGCAGACAAATGGTCAAGAGCAGAGATAGCAACCAAAAACGGTGTCGACCTTGTGCTGGAATTACCAACCATTTTTGCCTGCCGTAGTGCTGAACACTTCGCACGCGGTGCAGTAAAAATACTTGAAAGTACTGGGTGTGTAACTCATATATCCTTCGGTTGTGAAGCCTCAGACATCAGCTTGCTCGAGCAGGCTGCACAAATTGCCAGCAGTAACCAGTCCAATACCCAGATGGAACTGGCAAAAGGACTTTCCTATGCAGCTGCTATGGGTAGTGCCCTGTCCAAAGTCAATCCAGCACTTGCAAAGGTTGTTGAACAGCCAAACAATATATTGGCAATTGAATATCTTAAACAAATTAATGTTTTAACGACGAAATTAATACCCGTACCAATCAACAGGATTTCTGCCATGTATAATGACAAAGAAATCATAAGTAATATTGCCAGTGCGACAGCTATACGGCACGAATTTTTAAAAAACGGGTTAACAACAAACATAGCTAACGTTGTTTCTCCCTCAACTTTTTTAAAACTTTTGCAATTAAATATCGAAAAACGTCTCGGGCATAATCAGGAGTATCTTGATTTGCTTTTATCATTTCTTTTAAAACAAATATCACCGGCATATATCGCAAAATGCTGCGAATGTTCCGAGGGCTTAGAAAATAAGATAAACAAAGCAGCTAATGCCGCCAGCTGGCCTGAGGCAATATCAATGATAAAAAGCAAACGCTATCCCGAAACGAGAATAAACCGTTTGCTTCTACAAATACTACTTTCATCGCAAGAAACAACATTTAAAGATGCAATAGGCGAAAATCCATCTTATTTGCGAGTACTATCATTCAATGATCGCGGGCGTAAGCTGCTAAAAGATATGAGCAATACAGCTAAATTGCCAATTATTACAAAACTAGGGAAGAACGTATTGAGTCGAGAAGAAAAAAGCAAGGATTTTATTGCATCTCTCAAAGTTGACATATCTGCAACAAACTTATTCAGCCTTCTGCAAGGAAACTCTTTGTCTTATCCGGCAGATTTTAAAACTTCACCCTTTTATTTATCTGAGTAATTATCCAAAATATCCAGAAGGTTCGGCAACATTTCCCATGCTGCGTCCCTTCCTACCTGGTAACACTCTTCTATCTTCTTAAAATCCGTTACAGCACAGGAACTAAGTTCTGGCTGGATCAGAATATCACAATCATTAATAAGTCGCTGATAACTAAATAAACCTTTTTCCATTATATCAAGTGATCTTAATATGACATCAAAGACAGTCTTAACTTCTCCGATAGAACTAACTGCTGCCAAATCGACAGCTACAATGACATCAGCCCCCATGTCTCTAGCAACACTCACAGGAGTCGGATTGACTATTGCACCATCTACCAACTGTCGTCCGTCCCACTCATAAGGTACAAAAATACCAGGAACAGCAACGCTAGCGCAAACAGCAGCGGCAGAATTACCGTCACGGAAAACATGTTCACGACCTGTTGCAAGATCCGTCGCAACAGCAGCAAAAGGTTTGCCCAGTTCCTCAATTTTCCTGCCTTTTGTGAGCATAGTAACTATTTTGTAAATATTTTCCGTACCGATAAAACCTTTTTTATGTACGACAAACTCGAGCCACGAACCACGTCCCAAGCCCTTAGCCAGCTTCATGATGGTGTCAGAATCGTAGCCGGCACAGATAAGTGCGCCAATTAAGCTGCCAATACTGCAGCCAGCCACGAGATCAACCTCAATCCCATTTTCTTCCAAAACACTGAGTACGCCTACATGAGCCAGCCCACGCAAGCCGCCAGAGCCTAAAACCAAACCTAGTTTAGGTCTTCTACTCATTCTTCCTCCTGCTCAGTGCTCCTCTGTTGATTAGCTCTTAATGGAGCTCTGTTTTCTTGAACAATTTCCATCGTTTTCTTCAGACTATCTTCCAAATAATCAAAAACATCGGTTGCATAGCTCAGAGATTCTCTGTGCATTTTTTCTGCATAAGCATCAGCAGCAGCGCGCATATCATTATCATACTGTTTAGTATCGTTAAGGATGTTCTGCGCCTTTTCTTCTGCCATTTTTACTACTTCTTCATTGCGAACCAATCTTTCTGCTTCTGCTTTAGCAAGTTCAACAATTCTTTCCGCTTCAGTCTTGGCTTGTTCAACTATACGATCAGCTTCTGCGCGCGAATTCTTGATAATATTCATCTGTTCATCAAGTAAGTCATGCGCTTTTTTAACTTCCAAGGGGACCGCTTCGCGCAATCTGTCCATAATTAATGACAAATCGCCTTCTTCAATAATAATCTTCTCCGAAAACGGAAGATGTGAAGCTTCTAAAATAAGACTTTCCATTTCATCTAAAATTTTGTCCAATTCCATGCTCATCATCTCTCTCTCAATTCTTATTAATAAGATTTCTTTTCTATATAACTTTTTATCTGGGTTTCAATACTTTCAGGCACCAACCCGGAAATATTGCCACCGAAAACTGCCAGTTCCCTTACGCCGGAAGAACTAAGAAAAGAGTATTGTGCATTTGTCATGATAAAAACAGTTTCAAGCTCATGATCAATTTTTTTTATCAACAATGCTCTTTGAAATTCATATTCAAAATCTGAAAAAGCTCTTAATCCTCTGACGATGAATTTTGTATTTTGTTGTTTGCAATACTCATTTAATAGTCCGGAAAAACAAGTGACTTTTGCATTAGCGATATGCTTGGTAGCTTCCTTCAGCATTGCCACCCTTTCGTCCATAGTGAACATACCTTGAGCCTTGCCAGGATTATTGAAAACACTTATGATAATCTCATCAAACATAAGACTGGCACGTTCGAATATATCGATGTGTCCATTGGTTACCGGATCGAAGCTCCCCGGGCAAATTGCTCTACGCACTTTGCACCTCCTATTTTTTAGCCAGCATCAAGTCCTCATGGCAATTATTTACTAACTTACATTTTAACTTATTAAGCCTGAATATGCCACAATTATAGCAAAAATAGTTGCTCACGTACAACGTAAAAAGGAAATTAGTGTTTCTCCGTACTTTTCACTCCGTATAATTTCAAGTTTTATTGGTAATTCCGGCAAAATTTCATGTTGTGAATGCTCCACTACCAGATACCCTCCGGGTGCAACTATATCATATTTTGCGACCTGTTCGATAATTTGAGCTGGTAGGCCTTTATTATAGGGCGGGTCACAAAATATGAAATCAAATCTTTCTCCCTTAGCAACTAAATCGGCAATCACCTTTACCGCATTGCCCTTCAATACTTTTGTTTCCTTTTCAGCCTTAGCCTTAGTAATATTGCTGCGAACAAGTTGCAAACTAGCCTGACTTTCATCAATGAAAACAACCTTTTCTGCACCTCGGCTCCAGGCCTCCAATCCAAGGTTTCCTGTTCCTGCAAACAAATCCAGTACGCGTGTTCCGACTATTTTTGTGCCTATAATATTAAAAAGCGATTCTTTGACACGGTCACTGGTTGGCCTTACATCCATATTTTTAGGAGTAGTAAGTTTTAGTCCTCGTGCTTTTCCTGTTATAATCCTCATTCAAAAATCCTCACGATTGTAATATAATAAAGTGGTTAAGCGTCTAAAATCATTTTTCCAAGGAGATAAACGTGATTAAGAAATTATGCCTTTGTCTTATTGCATTTTTTATGCTGGCAATTTCAATCATATATGAAAACAAACCGCCAAAACTTGACAAGGTGGATTTGCCTCCTATTTCTGGCGAACAAACAATTGTTGTGTTGCCATTAGACGGAAGGCCACCTTGTACTAAGTTTGTTTCGGATTTAGGTCTTTTGTCATCTGTCAAAATAATTCTACCGCCAAACGACCTGCTTGGCAACTATACCGAACCTGCTCAGAGAAGCCAGCTGATGAATTGGCTGAATGATAATATGAAAAAAGCAGATTCTGCAATAATTTCTTCAGACCTCTTAATACACGGCGGCTTGGTAGGTTCACGCATTCCCATCGGAACATTAAATGATGAGAATGGCTTTCTTGACTACTTAGAAACCCTTCATAAAAATAATTCTGCCAAAGCCCTATATGTTTATTCAATTATCCCTCGACTTTTAATTGCTGATCAGCTTATTCCCGACTCCTGGTGGCAATGGCATCTGATGCGTTGGGCTGCACTTCAGGATATTCAGGACACTTTTGGCGATCCCTTGAGCTTCAGGGAACTGCAGCGCTTTGTTGATGAAATACCGCCAGAAATTATTGATAAGTATTCAGCACTTTATCGTAACAACGGCGATTTCAACCACAGGCTTCTGGATACTGCAGTTAAAAATAAAATTGATATGCTGATAATAGGACAGGATGACGGGCAACCGTTCGGATTACCAAACCTAAATCGAAATCGTGCTCTTTTCTATCTTGAACATAATAATCTGCTAAACAAATACCACACAACGCGAGGTGCGGATGAATTAGGCTGCTTGGTTCTTGCAGCGGATCGCAATCGTAACTGGCATTATGCGCCAAAAGTTTTTGTTGAATACTCTTCACCACGTGTTGCTGAAATAACAATGCCATTTATGTCATGCAGTGTTGGCGAAACCGTTAATGAAAAAATTACGATTATTGGGGGCAAATTAGTTAACGACCCGTTGCAGGCCGATTTCATACTTTATGTCCATTGCGGGAATGATGCAACTATAAATCTCAAGGAAAAAGCTAACCATCTAAAAAAAATAGTAATGGGACAAACTCCCGTTGCTTTGGTTGATCTTTCTGCTAATTATGATATTAAAGAAACTATCTTTCCCCATCTTATTAATAATAATACCCCATTAGTTCGTTTAGCCGCTTTTGCCGGTTGGAATACAGTAAGCAATTCTGTCGGTACGGCAGTAGCACAGGCAAGTATCTTTACCGGTCAGAAGAAACGTCTTTCTGAAAAGGACATGCCCACCCTCTATGCTTTAAACCTACAGTTCAATCTGGACCGTTTTTTTGACGATTGGGTTTATCAAAAAACCATGCATTATAAGCTTTCCAGGTTACTTAAAATAAGAGAAATAGATCCCTATGCGCTCGATTACGATACCATTAAAGTCAGCCATTTCATCAAAAATGAAATGCAAATTTACAAAACTACCCTGTTTTATGACAACCTTTGCCGCTATCCTTTCTACAGCGATGAAACAAAAGACTATTATTTGTCTTCTATCGACATCGATATTACTTTGCCTTGGGAAAGAATTTTTGAGGTTGGATTATCAACCAAGGCAACTTTCGGAACACGCTCCAGAGCGCATTAAATCATATAGTAAACGCAAAACTTATTTGACAAACAAAATACAATCTTATATAATGTAAACGTTGTAACGGGGCGTAGCGCAGTTTGGTAGCGCGCTTGGTTCGGGACTAAGAGGCCGCAGGTTCGAATCCTGTCGCCCCGACCATGAAAAATAAAGACTCTCGATCTTTCGGGAGTCTTTTTTCATATTCAAATATCATTTCAATCAACAATTAGGTAATATTTCTAATCATAGCTATTTTTAAACAAATCAACTATTAAAAAAGTTCTGAATCATTATGATGATTCAGAACTTTTTTGGTCTTAATTAGCCCATAGCGACTACGCGTACATTATCAACTTCAAAAGCTTCCATGATGGCTGCAACACAATCGCGTTCAATATTTGTGCGATGCAATTCGTTATCAGCGATCAACATGATAGCTCTGCCACTTTTGTTGATATTATGCACTGAGCTGATGTACTTTTTAAATTTATCAGATCCAAGCAAATCATGCAGCTTAGCCAGACCTTCCATCAGGTAAGGTTTCTCTTTGGACATTCTTTCTTCCAGCGGTGTAAACGGGATGGTAACAACCCTTGTATCAGCTGCCACAACAAACTTTTCTTCATTTTCTCCTGGAACAACTAAGTCGTCTCTCATTATATTTCCTCCTGCATTTATCTAAGATATTTATAATTATTATCAAAATAATTATAAAGTAACCTTCTGATACAGTCAAGCTAGGCAGGATTATTGACTATTTCATAGAAATAATGTATTAAGTACATAAATGGAAGGAGTGTAATTATGTCTTTTCTAAAAGATTTTAAAAATTTCGCAATGCGGGGCAACGTCGTAGATCTTGCAGTCGGCGTAATTATTGGCGGTGCCTTCGGCAAAATCGTATCTTCGCTAGTAACTAATATTATCATGCCACCTGTAGGACTCCTGCTTGGCGGTATGGATTTCAAAGAATTATTTATCAATCTTACCAATAAACCTGTTGCTTCTATTGCGGAAGCAGAAGCTGCCAAAGTACCGGTAATTGCTTATGGGCTATTTCTCAACGCAGTTGTAGATTTTTTGATTGTCGCGTTCTGCATTTTTGTTCTGATCCAACAGATAAATCGTTTAATGCCAGCACCTCCACCTGCCCCACCCGAAAGAAAATGCCCTTTCTGCTTTGGCACAATTGACGAAAAAGCAACACGCTGCCCACATTGTACATCCCATTTAACAGAAGATCATGCTTGACATTAAACCTCAAAATTGATATATTCGTATACAGTTAAATACAAAGCAATGACCAAGAAAAGTAGGTACTGACTGTTACTATAGAGAGACGCGGGCCGGTGAAACGCGTCGTACAGAAGTTACTGAATACACTTGCGAGCTGTCAGTCGAAATAGTAGTAGGCCAGACCGGGTAACTCCGTTATAAGTTTTTAAGTGGTTCCTTTTTAGAGGAACAATCAGGGTGGTACCGCGGGTTTACTCGTCCCTTTCCATTTTAGTGGAAAGGGATTTTTTATTTTCTATTTTCTTTTAAGTAAATGATTCTATTAAAGAATTTTAGGAGGTTTTTTTGATGTCAGTTTATGATTTATTGCAAGAACGCGGATTTTTAAAACAACTATCACATGAAGAAGAAATTAAAGAATTATTGGAAAAGGGAAAAATAACCTTTTATATTGGTTTTGACCCTACAGCGGACAGCCTTCACGTCGGCCACTTTATAGCGCTAATGCTTATGGCTCATATGCAGCGTGCAGGTCATCGTCCAATCTGCCTTCTAGGCGGTGGCACTGGCATGGTTGGCGACCCCAGCGGCAAAGATGAAATGCGCAAAATGCTTACTCCAGAATTTATTAATCACAATATCGCCTGCTTCAAAAAACAAATGTCTCATTTCATAGATTTTTCCGATAATAAAGCCATCATGGTCAACAATGCTGATTGGCTTCTTAATCTCAACTATGTTGATTTGCTGCGGGAAGTTGGCGTACACTTTTCAGTAAACCGCATGTTGACAGCTGAATGTTTCAAAAAACGTCTGGAAAAAGGCTTATCTTTTTTTGAATTCAATTATATGATCATGCAGGCTTATGACTTTTTGACTCTAAATCGTGAATACGACTGTATTATGCAATTAGGCGGCGATGACCAGTGGTCAAATATGCTAGCTGGCGTAGAACTCATTCGTCGTAAAGAACATAAACCAGCTTATTGCATGACGTGCAAGCTTCTTACCACCAGCGAAGGCGTCAAAATGGGAAAAACCGTTGGTGGGGCTCTTTGGCTTGATCCAGAAAAAACAACTCCATACGACTTTTATCAATACTGGCGTAATGTCAATGATGCCGATGTAGAAAACTGTCTGGCTCTCCTCACCTTCCTGCCGATGGAAGAAGTACGACGTCTTGGCTCTTTGGAAGGATCTGAAATCAACAAAGCAAAAGTCGTACTTGCTTATGAAGTAACTAAACTTATTCACGGCGAGGAAGAAGCATTAAAGGCTAAAACCGCGGCTGAAGCACTTTTTGGGGATGGTTCCAATATGGAAGATGTTCCAACAATAAACGTGGAGTCAAGCTCAATCGGTACCAAAATAATTGATATACTTGCTTCAAATGGTGTTTTTGCAAGTAAAAGCGAAGGACGTCGACTTGTTGCCCAAGGTGGACTTTACCTCGACGATACAAAAATTAGCGACGTTGAGGCTGAATTAACTGCCGACTTATTTAATGCTGATAAAAGCATTCTTATCCGTAAAGGGAAGAAAAAATACTATCGTTTGATTTTGGCTTAATTGCTGAAAGATAATAAATAAGGGTTGCCCAAAAATGGGCAACCCTTATTTATTATCACTGACCAGGTTAATTATAACCTCTGTAGCCTTAAGCATCGATTGCAGTGGAATATATTCATGCACGCCATGAAAATTATGACCACCGGTAAAAATATTGGGGCACAAAAGACCAAGCTCTGATAACCTTGCCCCATCTGTTCCACCACGTACGGGAATAATTTCAGGCTTCACGCCGCATTTTTCCATTGCTCTTACGGCTCTATCCACGATGTGATATGAATTTTCAAAAAAACTTTTCATATTGACATAAACGTCTTTTAATTCACATTTAACCGTGCCTTCTCCATACTTTTTATTCATAAAAGCAGCAAGTTCAAGAATATTTTTTTTCTTTTCTTCCAGTAAGTCTGGGTTATGATCACGAATAATCATCTGCAGAATTACTTGATCGGTAGTACCGCTAATTTTAGTAGTATGAAGAAAACCTTCATAGCCCTCAGTATATTCTGGGCGTTCGCCAGCCGGCATTTCATTTTGCCATTCTGCAGCCAAAGTTATAGCATTAATCATTTTACCTTTGGCATAGCCTGGATGCACACAACGTCCTTTAATAAATATTTTTGCATCACAAGCATTAAAGGTCTCGTAATTAAGTTCACCAAGCTTACCACCATCGATAGTATAAGCAAAATCCGCGCAAAATTCATTTAGGGGAAAAAAGTCAGTACCATGCCCAACTTCTTCATCAGGTGTAAAAGCGATTTTAACATCACCATGTTTTAATTCTGGATGCGCAATAAGATATTCACACGCAGATACTATTTCGCATATACCTGCCTTATCGTCGGCACCTAATAAAGTCTTGCCATCAGTAGTAATTATGTCTTGCCCTATATAGTTCAAAAGCTCAGGGAACATTTTAGGTGAGAGACATATATCTTTTTCGCTGTCGAGAACAAGGCTGTCTCCTTGGTAACACGCATGTAACTGTGGCTTGATATTTGCTCCACTTGCTTCACAAGAAGTGTCCATGTGTGCTATCAAACCAATAACAGGCGAACCGCCGCTATCATTGGCTGGCAATGTTGCTAATACATAACCTTTTTCATCAAGAAAAACATCACTCAAGCCAACAGATTTTAATTCTTCCGCAAGAAACCTCGCAAATACTAGCTGTTTATCACTGCTGGGAAACGTTTTTGCCTCATCAATTGATGTGGTCTCAAACTCGGTATACCGTATGAAACGTGTTAATAATTTCTCTTTATCCAACATTATAACGCTCCCAATAAAGCTAAAATCAAATCAAGCTTTGCCGTGTAGGTAGTCAAGCAACTGACGGGCCACTCTGCCATTTCTGCCTGTATGGCTCATTTCCCACTTTACAGCTTCTGCTCTCAAATCCTTAGACGAAATCTTAAGTTTTTCATCTTTTGCCATCTTTTCTAATAAAGCAAAGTATTCTGCCTGATCCATAGAATCATAAAACAGCTTGATACCGAAACGATCAGACAATGATACTTTTTCGTTGATGCTATCACGGCCATGCAGCTCATTCATATTCTGGTCCTGCCATACCTCTTTAATTATATTTCTACGATTAGAAGAAGCATAAAACAAAACATTATCAGGTTTTACTTCAAGGCCACCGTCAAGAATAGATTTTAAAACTTTATATTCCACTTCAAACTCTTCAAAGGATAAATCATCCAGCACAATTACAAATTTCTTTCCCCATTTGCTGAGTTCCTGCATGACTTTCGGCAACTGCACAAAATGGTCTCGGCTGACCTGGACCATGCGCAGGCCATCTTCATAAAAATGATTGCCTATCGCCTTGATAGAAGATGATTTACCGGTTCCGCGATCACCAAAAAGTAAAATATTATTAGCAGGTTTGTTATTTAAAAAAGCTTCCGTATTCTTAATTAGTTCCTGTTTCTGTCTTTCATAGCCATAGATCTTATCAAAAGTCATATCGGAATAATTGTTGATGCCGGTAAGTCTTTCTCTCTCTCCATCCCAATTAAACGCAACAAAATCGGCCATAATGCCATAGCCAAATTTCTCATAATATTGGCATAAGGCTTTGGTGGCAATTTTGGCATCATCATCCTCACCATAATTGAAAAAACATTTTTCTAATATTTTACGTCCAGCCAGTGGTTTTATGTTTGACGGGATATAGTTGCCGAGAAGTTCATGGTTTTTAAAACGTTGAAAAACTTCAGCCAGAAATTCTCTTAAAATTATTATGTCGCCGGCTACAGCTTTCATCAATCCTTCACCAATAGCACCATTATTCTTTTCCGCTATACAACAAAAAACATTTTTTTGATGGCTTATCGCATGCATTATATATTCAACAGGAATTATACCCATCAATCCATAGCCCTCAGCTTTTTCAATAAGTTCACCATATAAATCGGGATTGGAAACCTCTTTGGGCTTTCTAAGCGCAACAATGACAGGATCGATAAGCAAGTTGCGAAAAATTAAAAGGTTGTTGAGATTGACATAACAATTCATTTGTTTTCATCTCCGCTCGTTAAATTATCTAACATATCACTTATAGTGATTTTAAAAACGGGGTGCACGACATCACCAGCAATTTCAGCCAGTGGCGCCAAAACAAAAAATCTGTTCTGCATATCGGGGTGAGGCAGAATCAGCTCATTGTCTTTTATAATTAAATCGTCATACAATATCAGATCAAGATCAATGTTGCGTTCGCCCCAATGTCTCTTTCTAACCCTCCCCATCTTCAACTCAATAGCAAGCAATAATCTCAACAAGTCATGTGCAGCAAGTTCTGTCTCAATCTTAACCACCGCATTGATAAAACAGGGCTGGTCAGTCACTCCATAAGGCTCAGTTTCTAAAAGTGAAGAAACTGCCAATACTTTCAAGCCAGATTGCTCCATATAATTTAAAGCCGCAAGAATATTTTGCTTTCGTTCTCCCAGATTGCTTCCCAGTGCGATATAGGCTATTGACATTTTAAAATAGCCTCCAACATTCGAATCGCTTGGACGTTTTCTTTTACATCATGAATCCTAACCATATTAGCGCCGGCATAAACTGCTTGTAAGCTTGTGGCTATTGTTCCTGGCAACCGCTCTTCCGGTGGAATATCACCGAGCACTTTGCCTATCGTGGCTTTGCGGGAAGCAGCAAGCAATACAGGATAATCAGAACCCGTCATTTCACTTAATCCCTGCATCAATTTTAAATTTTGTTCTACATTCTTAGCAAAACCAATTCCTGGATCCAGAATTATTTTCTCTTTGGGAAAATCATGCCCTCTGAGTACTTCAGCACGTTCATGCAAATACTTTGTTACTTCTTCAACTACATTGCCGTACTGAGTGTTTTGCTGCATATTTTTGGGTGTTCCTCGCATATGCATTAAAATAACCGGAGCATTATTTTTAACAATAACTTCAATCATTTTCTCATCGTATTCCAAAGCACTGATATCGTTTATAATATCTGCTCCCGACGCAAGAGCTGCCTTGGCTGTTTCCGCGTGATAAGTATCAATAGAGAGAATGCTTTGTGGATACTCTTTGCGCAAGGCTTCGACAACCGGCACTATTCTAGCAATTTCTTCCGGGGAATCAATGCTGTCAGAGCCTGGCCTTGTTGATTCGCCGCCGATGTCAAGAATCTCCGCGCCGTCGCTTAACATTTGCCCTGCACGGTTAATGACTTCATCAAGGCTACGTAATCTGGAGCCAGCATAGAAAGAATCAGGAGTTATATTTAAAATTCCCATTACAACGACATGGTCGTATTTCAAAATACGGTTATCTGCCAATATAGTTTTAAGCTGAGTCTTTTCCAGAAAAGACTGCAACTCTTCCCGTAGCTTAGGTAAACCAAAATAAGGCATCATAGCCATCTTTTGCAACAAAAGCCGATAATGTTTTCTTGTTCCTAAAAGTAAAATATCGCTATGGTCCTGTGCACAAACTACGCACCCGGCGTGGATAGCACAGTCACCTCCGCAGGCAAGCATTTCTTGCTTAATTATATTAGCAGCCGGTGTACGGACCTTAAGAATCTTTAAAGGCAAAATAGCTGACTTGTTCATGAAAGTCTCTATACTTGCCTGATGGACACCAATATTTTTCAGTTCGTATCTCAGATTGCAGCTTGTAATCGGCAAAATCATTCTGGGTTCACCTTCCACCCTTTTTCAACGCACGCAAAAGCATTGTGATTATGAATGCTCTCGATACTCTCAACCGTGGCCCGATACCATTTGATTCTTCTGTCGCCTTCTAGCTGCAGAGCTATTTCTCTTACCGCATCTTCCACAAACCGTGGATTTTCATAGGCGTGCTCTGTGACATACTTTTCATCGGGTCGCTTCAAAAGGGAATATATTGGTGAACTAGCTCCCGCTTCAGCCATTGTGACCAGCTCTTCCAGCCAAACCATCTCATTGGAATTAATTTCAATTTTGGCAATGGCTCTTTGATTGTGAGCGCCATAGACGCTAATTTCTCTAGAGCAAGGGCATAGTGTATGAATAGGTATTTCCGCACAAATATAAAGCTCGAACTCCTCACCTTTTTCAGCTCTGAAACGGCAATTAAGGTCAAGCGGTGCTTTTTGCCCTGTAATAGGTGCTTCTTTTTGAATAAAATATGTGAACTCAAGCTCAAGCATTGCTTTCTCTGCTTGCAGTTTTTCCTTCAAGGCATCAAGAATATGTTCAAGAGCAAAAGGTGTGACAGGCCCAAGCGATTGAAGACATTCGACAAACCGGCTCATATGCGTACCGCGCATATCGTGCGGCAGGTCAACCGCCATACTAATCGTGGCAACCGTACTCTGTATGCCTTTTTCCTTATCTTTCATACTAATAGGCCAACGTAGATTTTTTATTCCAACGTTTTTCAATGGGACTTGCCTTAAATCGATTTCCCCTTGAACATCCTTTAACATTTGGCTACCCCCTGTATGCTATTCCGCTGGTTTTAGTTTCCCAAACCTCTATTTCATACAAATCATAATTATCGGAATGCAAAATTGGTTTTAACTGATTCCACACCCACACGGCTATATTCTCCGCAGAGGGCTGCGGTAATATGTCATTTATGCAGGAGTGATCTAACTTATTAAGAACAGCTTCCTTAACGATTTCTTTCAGTCGCACAAAATCAATTACCATGCCTTCCTTATCCGGCAAGCCGTCAATTTTGACAACCAATTTATAAGTATGCCCATGCAACTTTTCACATTTGCCATTATATTCCGGCAAAAAATGTGCTGCATCAAATTCAAATTCTTTAATAAGAATCATATTCTTGCCCCTCCTCGTCTAAACGGTAAGCCCTGCAAAGTCATCTTGTTGACGTAAAGCCTCGTAGGCCACGATAGCAACAGAATTAGACAAATTAAGCGAGCGTGCTTCCGCTATCATAGGTATTCTCACGCAGGAATCAAGATATTTCAGACGTAACTTTTCCGGTAAACCCGCTGTTTCTTTGCCAAAAATCAATAAGGACTCAGAATCATATTTTACATCTGTATATCTCTTATGTGCTTTAGTGGTTAATAGAAATTTTGAGTTATTTTTAAATTTCTCAAGGACTTCATAAATAGAATCGTAATAACTGATATCAACAAGATTCCAGTAATCTAATCCAGCCCTCTTGAGATATTTATCATCAACTGAAAAACCTAATGGCCTGACCAGATGTAGTTTGCAGCCTGTAGCCGCGCAAAGCCTGGCAATATTACCGGTATTTCCTGGTATTTCAGGCTCAACTAAAACAATATGCATAAACTTTCACCTCTTGTGTTCATTTTAACATAAAAAGATAAAGTGCACAGCCATATTTTGCCGCTGTGCACTAAAATCAAACATCATTATATTTGTTATAAATTTTTATTCTCGATGCATAGTAAGCATTTTACTATGCAAATCAAAAATCTTTTCGCTATACTCGCTGCTCATAGCCCAATTACCATTAAGTGAATGCCATGTAGTTAAATAGCCGCTTTTTTTCCTCATCTTATGAACTAAATCATAACGCGGATCAACAATTTTAGTTTTTGGTTCACGTTCAGTGGAATAAGCCAATAAATGCTGGATATGTGCCCGCACGCCAATTTCAGCTGTTTTGAACGTCGCCCCTGCAACAGTTTTACCAGTAGTGCCTAAGCCACAAAAATTATTTTGATCTGGTTTAACAGTACCGCCAAACTTGAAGTAACCCGTTTCTAAAAGTGCCTGGCATAAAGCTAAGTCCGCTCTAACTCCTTCTCTGGCACTTTCTTCATAATAGTAACGCACAATCTCTTCAGGGGTTAATTTCAATTTCATATTTTTGGTATTCTTTTTGAGAAAGGCAACTGCCTGGTTTTCAGTAGCTTTAGATTCGCCAGTAATCGTAATAGTTTTGTAGTTGGCAGGCAGCTTACGCTCCGGTTTAGGATCTTTGATTTCAATAGCCTTGACCTTCTGCGGATTGTTTTTTATTACCTGCAAATTTCCCTGTTTTTCAGTTCCAGCAAAAGTACTGTTTTCCTTACTTTGGGTAGCCGGATTGGCAACTTGTTGCTTAGCTGGCTCTGTAACAATTATTGAAGTCTTTTGCTCACCCGTAGAAGTTGTTTTTTGTTCTGAGGCCTGAACTGTTCCAGAAAAAAACATCGCAATGGAAATAACCGCTATTGTCTTCCAAAATTTCTCCATAATAATCCTCCCTCGGCTAAATCTATTGTTGTAAAGTCTTTTTATTGGGGAATATGTATAAACTAGCAAACATCACTAGTACTGCTACCACAGTTCCTGTTGACGCCGCATTAAGAATCCACAGTCCTTTACCAGCATTGGCAAATTGTAAAACTAAAGTTGTCGCTACACCTGCAATCGCCGAAGTAAAGGCACCCTTGGTTGAAGCTTTGTCACAAAATAATCCAACAAGAAAGGGAGCTCCCATTGAAACAGTCATCAAAGAATAGAAAATCTGCAAAGCTGTAATAATGTTAGGCATCCACAAAGCAAGCAAAACGCCCAAAAGACCGCAAACTAACGTTGTAGCCCTGCTGAATTTCAAGAGTTCTTTGTCAGAGATATCAGGTCTGACAAAGGTTTTATACAAATCATTCGAAATAGAAGATGATAGCATATACAATACAGCATCCGCAGTACTAACTTCAGCGGCAAAAATAGCAGCTAAAGCCAAAGCTGCCACTCCAAAAGGCATAAGTTCTTTCATTGCTGTAGGTAGTGCGAGTTCCGAATTTTTTAAATCGGGGAAAGCAGCGAATGCACACATACCCAATATCATAGGCAGAAACGCGAAACCAAATTGAACCAAAGCATTAAGCATCGTACCTATCTTTACAGCTCTTAAATTTTCTGCGCTATAAATTTTACCTATTAAGCCCGGTGATATGCAAAAAGCAGGCACAAGCATGAGAAAATAGCCAATTATTACGGTGTCACCAATGCCATTCCACGAAAAATATGCTGCAGTTCTAGTGGGATCAGCGAAATTTGCCGCAACCATAGCTTCCATACCTGACCAACCGCCGACCGCGCTAAGCGCATAAGGAGCTGCTAAGCAAAAACCTGCAAAAATAACTACCACTTCAACTATGTTAACAACAGCAGCAGATAATACACCTCCTGCTGTAAAATAGAGAGTAACAACTAGGGCGCCGATAATAGTTCCCAATGGTTTATCAATGCCGGCAACAACATCAAGTATCCAGGCTACTCCAATAAGTTGTCCGGAAAACAAGGCTAATGTTCCTACAACCATCATACTGGATATGATACCTCGAAAAGCGTGCGCATACCGTAAATCAAGATAGTCGCCCATAGTATATAGATTATATTTTTTCGCAATGGCCCACACCTTAGGACCTACGAAATAAGCAAGGAATATAGAGCCAATAGCCGAACAGCCAATCCACCACCAGCTGGAAACGCCATGTCTGAAAGCAAGGCCGGTAACCCCAACAGTTGATCCCGCACCTATATTGGCAGCAATCAAGGTAGTAAATAATAACTGCCAGCTGAATTTACGATTACCAACAAAGAAATCAGAAGCTTCCTTAACATGTTTTCCTATAAACCAACCTATCCCTATCAGCAAAAGCGCATATCCCAAGATGCTTATTAAATATATATTCATTTGTTCACCCCTATTATACTTTTCAACTGCTGGTTCTGACAATAAAACTAAAAAAATTTTACTTCATTTACATTAGATTGTAAAGGCTCAAAACCTTATGTTAAGTAGCTTTACCTGTCGATTTCGTTTATAATATCAGGTAGTAAAGATGCTTGAAGGAGTTGGTTTAAAATGAAAAAGTTTCATTATATCCACCATGCATGTTTTATCCTTGAAAGCGAAAAAGATGCTATTATTTTTGACCCTTTCCTGGATGGCAACCCGAACGGAATAAAACCTGCCGACATCAAGGTTTCTCATATTTTAGTATCCCATGCGCATGCTGACCATTTAGGAAGTGCTATTGAAATAGCTCACAAAAACAAAGCAATGATAATTTCAACAGCAGAAGTTGCAAATCTAGCCTCAGAAAAAGGTTGTGCAGCGCATGGAATGCACATTGGCGGCACCCATGTATTCCCTTTTGGTAAAGTAAGGATTACCCCCGCTTTCCACGGTTCTGGTATAGCTGGCGGCCATGCCTGTGGCTTTATTGTAGATTTTCACGGCACAACCCTATATTTTGCCGGTGATACAAGCCTTTTCGGTGATATGCAGCTTTTAGGCGAGCTTGAAAATATAGACTATGCAGTGCTGCCTATTGGTGATAATTATACAATGGGCCCCTCCGATGCCGTCAAAGCAGTTGAACTGCTGAAAGCAAAAGAAGTTATTCCTGTACATTACAACACATGGCCGGTAATTGCTCAAGATCCGGTAAAATTTAAAAAAGAAGTTGAACAAAAAACGCCCGCCAAAGTTCTGATTGTTAAACCTGGCACTGCAATCGAACTCAGTTAATTATTTTTGCGGGCATAAATAAGCATAGCTACAGAATATACATTTTTCGGGCAGGACTTCAAAGTCCTGCTCTTCTCTTTTGTTGCTGATGGCTGTACACTTTTTGACTATTTGATTCAATGCCTCTTCTCTGTTAATCGGCAATTCCCACTTACTATTGTTTTGCATAAAATGAAGAGCGGCAGTCCTGACAGGTTTTCTATACAAACGTTCAGCAGCCAACACATATAAAGCCAATTGCTCGGCATAACCTTTTACGTCGTCATCATTCAACGGCGGTTTACCGGTCTTGTAATCTATAATACCAAGATCACCTTCGGGATAAGTATATAAACAATCTATACTGCCCGTAAACCAGAATTTTTTGCCATCGTCTTCAAACAATGGCAGGTAAAAATTATCTTCGGTTTTTTTCTCCAATGAACTTATGCTCTGGTAAAGTTCGCTGTCAAGATATGATGAAAGCATGTCACCTGCATCTTTCCTGGCTTGAGACTGCATGTATATAGGCACATGTTTTTCTATTGCGTAATTTAGTGCATCATCAAGACCATAATGCTCGATATTCTCCATTATGGAATGAATTACAAGTCCAAAAGTGTTAGCAGGTATAATACCTTTACAGTTAGCAAGCCCCTTTTCAAATAAAACATCTTCGCTTCCTGGCAACTGAGCTATATAGTGATAGAAGAAACTTCGAGGACAAGTTTCATATTCAAAAAGCGAAGTTGCAGAAAAAAACAAATCTTTTACACCAAATCCAGCAAGAGGTTGAATTTGTTTATAAACACGTTCCTCAAATGACGTAACTTGAATCCTATCATCAGGAACTGAATTTTCTTGCAGACTGACAGAATTTTCCTCAATAATTTCTACATCAACAAGAGGCTCTCCTTGTTTTTCAGCAATTAGAATACGTTTTAAAGAATCCAACCATTCTTCACGTGTTTTTTGCGCTTTGCTGCCTTCATTTACTGAGACTCCTGAAACTACCAAACGTTTTTCAGCCCGTGTCATCGCTACATAAAATTGTCTTTTTTTCTCTGCAGCTTCCATTTCGCTATTATATTGTTTTATTTCTTTAAAAACAGAACTTTCTACAAGTTCACCATTTTCATTACGAACTTTAATTCCCAAACCAAAGTCTGGTAAAAAACATATACTGCTTGAATCATATCTACCTCTTGCATGTAACGCCGGCAGAAAAACAACGGGGAATTCCAATCCTTTTGACTTATGGATGGTCATGATAGTAACAGAATTCTGCTCAAAACCGCCGCCTGAAACTTCTATGCGTGTTTCAGTTTCACGCATCTTTTTTACTCTCTGCAAAAAGGTATGCAAAGTCCCGCCTTGTTTCATACAAAAATCAGTGGCCATTTGTTGCAGCTTCTTAACATTTGCGAGTTTCTCCTTGCCAAATTCTTGTCCAATCAACAAGGGTGCAATTTGAAGCTCGTCAAAAATTCTAATTAACAAGTCAGGCAAAGGTAACGTTTGCACATTAGCCTGTAATTTTTTTAGTTTATAACTCGCCCTTTGGAGTAAATCTTGTTGTTCTGATGGTAAATCAAGTGTTGCATTACCATCATTTAAAACACTCCATAAGCTATTATCCTCTCTTACTAAGCATATCTCTGTAATAGTTTCATCACTCAATGCAAAGTATGGTGACCTCAAAATGCCAATCAGTTCCAGATCTCTTCTGCTATTATCCAAAACTAACAGCAAATTAATTAAGTCTATTATTTCTTGCTTTTCAAAGAAACCCTTGCCATCAATTATATGAAAAGGAATACCAGCAGCCCGTAAAGCAGCAGCAAAACTTTGGGCCCTATTTATACTTGCCAGCAATATTGCAATATCTGCATATTTAAAATTGTCTTTATCTGCTAACTCTTTGATATTTTCCGCCACCACAAATGTTTCAGCTTTATTAGCTTCTTTTCTTCTATCTTTTTCTGCAGCAATAATAATAAATTTAGGCTTTGCTTGGGTTTCTCTATTTGGCTTAAGTTCTTCGTATACGATAGCACTATTCTCATCATACCCCATTAAATCCTTAAAAACTTCGTTGCAAACTTCTAATATTTCCGGAGATGAGCGAAAATTATCCGCAAGCGTAACATTTTTGCCGCCATTTTTTTCTATATCTTTGCATACATCTGCAAAAACACTTACCTCAGCGCCGCGGAAGCGATAAATAGATTGTTTGGCATCGCCTACGACAAATAGCCTGTTATCTAGCAATTTTCCGCTATCACCGCCAGCCAGAAGATAAACCAATTCTTTTTGCTGCAGATTTGTATCCTGGAACTCATCTACCATGACATACTTGTAGCGATTTCTGCACTTATCCAGAATATCTTTGTTGTTGAACAATAATTGAAAAGCTTTTTCTTCAACATCGGCAAAACTCAATATTTTTCTTTCGACTTTCTTTGCCCGAAAATGCTCATCAAGGCCTCGCAAAAAAGACTGCCAACTCGCAATCAGGTCGACGGCACGTTTGTCTATCGGTGTCATCAGCAACCTGCTGGTTAAGTCTCTTATCTCTTTTACTAAATCAGCATCAGCCTTATTTCGAGCAGATAAACTCATTAGGAAACTATTTAATATTTCCAAATTACACGTCTCAACGGCTTCTTTAACTATCTTAAGATTAGCAGCAATAGCATCTAATTCTTCACGGTGTTTGCCCTTGATAGTTTCACGCATTGACATCAATAATTCAATATTGAGCAGTATCTGCTTTTGCGTTTTAGCAATTTCTTCTCCCAAAGCTTCTATATATGGCTTCGATAAATCTTTTTTCTCAATCAGCAAATGAAGATTTTCTATAAGAGAATTCACCATTTCCTGTAACTTGGCACGACCATATTCGTCTAACAACTTTTGGAAGGCAGAATCTTTATTTTGCAAAAGTTTTTTCATGTATGCCAAGGATTCTTCGTAGTAAAAATCGTTTAAATCAAATTCTTCTGTTGTTACAAAGGCTGGATCCACCTGAGCTTCTACCGGGTTATCACGCAGTAGGCGACTACAAAAACTATCAATTGTACTTATCTGGGCACGATCTAATAGCATTAATTGTTTCTGCCAGAAAAGTCGGTCACCCATCGAATCCTTAATCAAAATATTCAGCTTTGCACGCACTCTTTCCCGCATTTCCTTTGCTGCTTTACGTGTAAAGGTAATTGCCAGGATCCCATCTGCGGCTGCTTTTTGCTTGGCAATGATATTAACGAAACGTTCTACCAAGACGCGCGTTTTACCTGAACCAGCGCCGGCTGAAACTGATATATTGCTTTCAATTGTCTCTATTGCACATTTCTGTTCAGGGGTAAAATCACTCATCAGTTTCACTTCCTTCTTCCTGTAGTTCACTTACAAGGGAATAGCGGCAAATATCTATCCCGGGGCAATAAGCCGGGCATTGCATTTTAGGTTCTGTGAAGTAGTTTGCAGCTCTTATGCCCTGAACACAGCTAGCCAGATTATCCTCAGCTTGTTGCAAAAATTCTTGCCAGTTCTCATTCCCTCTTTTCAGCCATGGCAAGAATTCCGCTTCCTTGCGCCAGTAGCCGTTCTTTCTTTGTGCGTTTTCAATTGAAAAATAGCCGCCACCCAGAAGCTTTCTGGTATCGCGAGCAAAAAATTCTTCTGTTGCCAAGACATATAGAGGCATTTGCAAGTCAAGGCCTGCCTCAAAATCTTTCTTAGCGGGTCCGTTTGTTCTTTTATAATCTGTGATGAACAGATTTTCTTCGTCGGCGTCTATTCTATCTATGCGGCCTGTAAAATATGCACTCACGCCGTCAATTTTGCGACAAAAAGCATGCCCGGTTTTATTGGTACCAAATCCCCATTCCACAAAAGCAGGCAACAAGTTCCTTCTGCTAGTGCAAATGTCTTTCTGATAAGCAATCTCAGCATTCAAAACTCTCAGTAATTTTGTCCATATCTGTTGCAGCTCAGCATCTAGAAATTCAGTGTTTTTCAGCTTGCCTAAAAGCAGAAATTCCTCACATACAGAATGAAAAGCGTCTTGCAAGTCATTTTCAAGTATGCCGACCTCTTCAGAACTGATGTTTTTGCCCAGATACTTGTTGAAAAACTTTGCTAACACAACATGGTATAAATCACCTTGGTCCACAGCTTCTGTTTCATCGCTTACTTCCTGCCAAGTGTCAGTTTGCCAAACTCTGCTCACCAGAAACTTAAAAGGACAAGCAGCATAAACCTCAAGAGCTGATGGGCTATAATATTCACCCATACGTGTCCTGATTTTTTCCTTTAATTCAGTTCCCAGACAACCTTGATATGGAGAATTTTTTACAAAGCGCACCTTGTCTAAAGAACGCCGGAATTCATAATCTTTTCCAACTCGCTTACTAAGCCAATTTTTTTCTTTTTCAGCTAATGCCTGCAAGCCACAAAGTTTTTCAATAAACTGCTCTTCTGACCAGCAGTCTAAAGTATTCTTTATATTTGTTAAAACCTTCAAACTATTTTCTTTGTAATATTGTTTAAGTTCATTTAAATAGCCGGAAGTACCAGCTTCATCGTCAACATAATAACTTAGCGTAAGGCTTTGCGTTGCTGCTGCAATTGACGAAGCAAAGAAGAATTGATCTTCAACCAGTGCTGAGCCACTGCTTTTTAAATCAATACCGAGCATTTTAAGCTCATTTCTCTCATTATCATTGTATAACCAGTTTTCTTGTTTAAGGGAAGGAAACTCGCTTTCCCGAAGACCCATGATATATACATGTTTGTAATAAATTCCTTGCACATTTGCAGCCTCAAGGACACAGATTCCTTGCGTATTGCCGCTCTCTAAGATAACATCCTTTTCTGATGCAATCTCTCGCCATATGTTAATAAAATCATCAAGTTGAATCTTTTTTTCTGCTGCTTTACTTTCTTTATAAACTTTTTCTATCTCATCCAATACCTCATAACAAATTTTTTCTGTCAGAAGTATATTCTTCAGTTCCTCCAGAGTTAAAGATCCTTGCTTATAATATTGGCCAAAACGTTCAGCAAGATGCCAGTCTTTAATTATTTCTCGCTGCAATCGACAATATTCTCCAATTTTTGCGTATTCAGGAAAATTAGCGGCCCAAGTCAGTAATTTGCCAATATCATTATTGGCCTCAATTGTATAACCATTGCTGTTCAAATACTTTTTTAATTGTTCACTATTTGAAAAATAACGTTGGGTCCGCAGTTCTACAATTTTTTCACCATCAAAATCATAAAGAAACTTGGCAAAATTACAACAAAGTAAATCGCAAAAAATATTAACATCATAATCATTTTTTGCGAAATTCATAAGACTGTTAATCAGTTCAACAATTGGTTGAGCCAAAAAACTTGTTATTTTGGGCAATGTTGTAGGGATACCATATTCATCAAATAAATTGCGCAAGCCATTATAGGAATCAAGTTTACGAACAACTAATAACAGGTCTGCATAATTGGTACCATCAGAAATTCTTCTTTTAATATCTTCAAGTACTGTTCTCATTTCATTTTCTATACTAGCGGCTTCAAAAATCCTTATATTTTCTACATCTTTCTCAAAAACGGCAACACTATTTTTCCAACAAAGACAAAAGTGCTGCAGTTCTTCATTCCTGTCAATTAAAGAATTAACTTTATGCAATTCGAAGCCACTTCCGACTAAATCACTAATTGTGTTTAGTGTAGCTCCATACAATTCGTCATTTTTCAAATCACCAACAATGCCAATACTTACGTTGCATTTATCCTTAATGGCAGTGATAAAATCAAGCTG
>CAYRVN010000001.1:30267-64345 GCA_964427675.1 uncultured Acidaminococcales bacterium | reverse complement strand
AAGGTGGAATTCAATGACACATCTACCAGTTCTAATCTATGATTTAGCTATGATACTGCTTGTTGCCAGTATAACAACCTTGATTTTCAAAAAGTTGAATCAACCACTTGTTCTCGGTTATATAATAGCTGGCTTTCTGACAGGTCCACATTTCAATTTATTCCCTACGATATCTGACATGAGTAACATCTCAACATGGGCAGAAATTGGCGTTATTTTTTTGCTGTTTGCACTTGGATTGGAATTTAGTTTCAACAAGCTGAAAGGTGTTGGAAAAACAGCAATTATTGGCGCGTTTACAGAAGTATCAGGGTTATTATTGATGGGCTACTTGACAGGCAAAATACTAGGATGGAGTACTATGGACAGCATTTTTCTAGGCGGTATGCTCTCCATGTCTTCTACTACTATTATAATTAAAGCTTTTAATGATCTTAAATTACGCGGTCAGCTTTTTACGGAAAAAGTCTTTGGCATACTGATTGTTGAAGATATTGCCGGTATCATTATGATGGTAATGCTCTCGACACTCGCCACAACCAGTGAATCTGCACCTGGTTTTGAAATGCTTTTTGATGTTCTACGTCTCGCCTTCTTTCTTATTCTCTGGTTTATCATGGGTGTTTATCTCATTCCTTCGTTCTTCAAAAAAGCTTATTCCCTGATGAATGATGAAACATTATTGATCGTTTCCGTTGGTCTCTGTCTTGGCATGGTAGTTTTAGCAACCAATATTGGTTTTTCTGCGGCTTTAGGCGCCTTTATCATGGGATCTTTAATCGCCGAAAGTAAAATGGCTGAACGGGCGGAACATGTTGTAAAACCTGTGCAGGATCTTTTTGGTGCAGTTTTCTTCGTTTCTGTCGGCATGATGGTAGATCCTAAACTGCTCATAGAATATGCCTTACCTATTATGCTTGTTATATTTACAACAATTATAGGAAAACTTATTTTCACATCTTTGGGCGTACTTCTTTCAGGTCAATCGCTAAACACAGCCATACATTGCGGCTTCAGCTTGGCGCAAATTGGTGAATTTTCTTTCATTATTGCTTCAGTAGGCATGAGCTTAGGTGTGATAAGTGATTTTCTCTATCCTATCATAGTTGCCGTTTCTGTAATAACGACATTTACGACACCTTTCTTCATAGGTTTATCTGATTCTGCTTATCGTAAGTTAAAAACATCCCTTCCCGCAAACACCATTGCATGGTTAAATCGTAATACAAGTGATACTGATGCGGCAGGTGAAGGTGATACAGATTGGGCGTCCTTTTTGCGTATTTATCTTTCCCGTTTAGTAGTATACGTTACACTTCTTACTACTATATCATTTTTATCGTTAAATTATCTGCTGCCTTATCTAATATCAATTCTGCCTCCAACTTACGCCGCTTTATCTACCGCGGGCATCACGTTGCTGACAATGGCACCTTTTTTACGCGCCATGTTGGAAAATCGCGGCCATCATCCGGAACTTTTTTCTGTTTTGTGGTTTAAAAAGAGAGCCAATCATTTACCGCTTATTTTTTTAGTCACCATTAAAATCTCTACTGCTTTCTTCTTTCTGTTTTTAGTCTTTTCCAAAATTTTAGAATTTCAATTTATGGCAGCAATCTTTCTGACCTTTATTGCTACTGCCGTTATTGCTTCCTCCGATTGGCTTCTTGGTGAGTATCTAAAAATGGAATCACGCTTTTTGATTAATCTTAATGAAAAACAAATTTTAAAAAGACGTCAAGCATTAAAAGAACAAAACAACACTTTACCTTTAAACTGGTTGGATGAAAAATTATTTATTGTTCGTTATAAGGTTGAAGATAACTCCCCTTTAAAAAATAAAGCATTATCTCAATTATCTTTACGTGAAAATTATGGCGTTAATATCCTGCAGATTATCAATTATGGCACTGTAATCGATATGCCTGGCGGCAATGATGTTATTACGCCTGAATCCTCTATATTGTTCATTGGTACTTTCGATCAGATAAAGTCGCTTAGTACCGCAGCCGAGGCAAAAACTCTTGGTTTGTCTTTAAAAGACGGTCCAGTAAATTTACGTAACTTTGTCCTCAACCAACACAAAGAAGAAAAATCAAAATTTCTGTACACAACAATTACAGTAAATGCAACTTCACCGCTCTTAAATAAAACAATTAAAGCCTCTGATCTTCGTGATAATTGGAATTGCCTGGTTATCGGTCTGGAAAGAGGGAGCTACACTATCGTTAACCCTAATATCTCACTTGTTTTTGAAAAAAACGATCTGCTTTGGGTTCTTGGCAAACAAAAAATGATCAATAAATTAGTCCGTGAAGAAATCTTATAATAAAAGGATTTGAAACATATTATATTGTAAACATAAAGTGGCTGCCTCGTTTTTTGTCGAGGCAGCCACTTTTATATAATTCATTAAGAATAGTATAGTTTATGCCTACGCTATATCTAATTACAAAAAGCAGCGCGGCAAATATTTTTTAATTGTGGGTACAAAATTGATTTCAATATATTCTTGCTCCTCTTTCCTAACTACTTGCGCCGACAAACTTCTGAAACTGAAAAGACTCTTCTCCGTTATTTCCTGGATTGCCGGTTCTATCACCTGTGCTAGGAATTCTTCCGAGTTTTCTATTTCCGGCACCTCGAAGTATCTGATCAGATCAGACAATTTATGGCTTGTCACCAGCGTATTCTTGCAACCAGACAAAAACCGGAACAGCCTCTGTGCATGCTTATCCTCGAGCTCCATGAAATCACACAAGAACAGAATGAATTTTTGCCCGTCATTATGCGTATAGAGATTGGACAACTTTTTTGGCAAATTGTAGCGCACATTTTCGTATCTTCTGTTGACTCCTAAATTCTGCAGCCAGGTAAACGAAGTCAAAAGCCCTTCTTCATTATAGTATGCTATCTCTTTGTGCGACATTTCTTTCAGGTCATTACAAAAATCCTCAAAACTATAATTCTTATGCATAAGCCAAAAGTACTTGCGCCTTAGCTTTTTTAACGTTTTTAGACACAAATGATAGGTGTATTTATAAGTATGCCCGTTTTTTACCTGTCCAATCATTGCCTGCACCAATAAACGCTGGCCTATGGTCAGTCTGTCTATTCTTGTTATTTGTTTTTGTCTTAGTATTTCAATAATCTGTTCTTGCTTAGCCACAATAATCCTCCCAGCATTATGGGTATAAAGAAATAAGCCCTTCTACATTATTTATGTAAAAGCTGCAATTTCCCTCCTGTCATGCGCAGGTTATTGGGCTGCACCCACAAACGGCATTCCGACTTCAAGCATTAGACTTGTTACGGCTGCGCGACAGCGTCGGCTGCTTCCCCGACTTTCCCGTTTTGTGGAATATGAAAATTATAAAGACTGCTGCTTGTTAAAGCTTGCCAACAATAATACGGCAACAACCAAAGAACAAATCTATTTATTATTGCTCTCTTTGTCATCAAGTTTAAAGAAAGTATTATACTCATTTGCTACTTCATTGGCACTGACAACGGCGGAATTACGTTCTTCAAGCACTTTATTTGCATCATCTGTGGCAGCATCGATATAACTTTGAGCTGCTTTGAGATAAGCGTCTACAGCAGCTATGTACATCGTTGTCGCTTTGGCATCATCAATTGATGGCGGCGGCACAGGCCTTGGCGGTAATTTACCCGTCGGGCCAGGATAAGGTGCCGGCATATTGCTTGCTGCCATATTTTGTGTCGGCGGCGGTGGCGGCAAATGTTCCGGTTCCGGTGATTTCATTATTTTACCGGCTGCCATAGTTAATCCTGTCACTGCGAGCCAAAAAATAACTGCCAGAATAAAACCCATTTTTTTCACACAATCTCCTCCTTTACAAATAAAATAACAAAGACCTCCCAGATTGCAGGAGGTCTTATAGGAATGCGATTGCTGCTTAATAATAAGATTTCGTCGCGTTCCCTTGTCTCTCGCAAGGTTTTGCCTTCAACTTTCAGGTAGTTCTCCTGGCTTAGGATCATCATTGCGCTTACGCCTTCCCAGGTTAATAGACCCAGTGGCAGTTTTGTAAGCGAACTCCCCATCACAGTGGCGGGACCGCATCGGTTTTGCACCGATTTCTCTTTTATGCTTTGCAGCACCTGAACGTCCTTTTTATTCAATTGCTTATGTCCATTATATTATCACTAAAACACAATTATTGCACTATATACAATTCACAAGACAAAATTATTGCTGTCGAATATTCTTCGTTTAGAAATTATACTGCATGGTCGCATAATAGGTACGACCCTGAATCGGATACTCAATATTTCCGCCCTGCATTCCTCCAAATCTATTGCCATACATATCAACAGCTTTATTGAAAACATCATTTACACCCAGCGTTATTTGCGCCTTCTTGTTTGGTTTATATTTGATGCCAAGATCACAACTAGTTAAGGAGGACTGTTTATCTATATAGCCTGTGGAATCACCGACAGGACTTAGATACATTTCTCCAACATAACGCCACTGAGTGAATAACTCATACTTATTGTCAGGTCGGTAGGTAAAACGGATACTGCCCTCCCAGTCTGGTTGATAAGCAAGAACACCAACCTGATGATCATACTCCATATTTAGCAATTTGTCATAATCATACTTAACATCTGTTGCCTTGGTATAGGTGGCCTGCAAATTTGCATCCCATTTTTTCCATGACATATCTGCCTGCATTTCCAAACCATTTACTTTTGCATGAGCAGCATTATTATAGAAGAAAAAGAAATGACGGCTGAACAACTGAAGCATATCATCAGACTTGCGGCCGAAATATGTAAGTTGGATTTTTGCTGTATCTGCTCCAAAAATCTGTCCATCCCAAATAGCGCTTAAATCCCACTGGCTTCCTTCTTCTGGGTGAGGATAAAGTACATGGTTTGTACCATCTCCTAAAGGCATTGGCAAAATTCCCGCACCATCACCTGCAATCTCATACATATTCAATAATCTGTAATACGTACCGCCTGTTGCCTGCAAGGTCAAATGTGAAGTGACTTCTTTTTTTAACGCTAATTGCCATGTTGTTTTAGTGTCTCTCTGTTCATCTTCCTTATTTACAATAGCTGCAACTCCACCGTCGTTTTCATTTTTTTGGCTGCTGCGCCCATAAATCAGCGAAGAATTGTAACGAATGCTTGGCGTCATCCAAAGATTGCCTGCATCATTCAAGGTAATTGTATCCTGTACCTGCAAATTCAAGATATCTTGTTTGTAATAATCGCGATAACTATTTGTCTTCCACCCCATTAGATGTGCATTGCGTGAATCCATGAGATACCCAGTCGGCTGCATTGTCTGGCGGGACGCATCCACCAAAAATTCAATTAAGTGCCGTTCTCCTGCTTTGTAAGTTCCATCAAGCTTACCGCCCCAACGTTCGGAACTATAATCACTCCACCAGCTTAATGGTGTACTGTTATGCGTATTCGTATAATCTGGATTCTTCATTTTTTCCTGCCAATTATCTACCCAGTATTTTTTGTTTTGATCCAGATAGTTCAAACTCCAGCCCCATTCCAAATTACCCGTTGTATCCCGACGTCCTAACAGCAACGTTTTATCTGTGAGCTTTTGACGACGGTGATAATAGAAATCATAAGGATCATTATATGCATACCATGCATCAATTGACTCAGAATTCGACCAATTGCTGTTATATGGGAAAGGCATATGTCTGTCAATCTCTTTCCACGTAGCTTTTGCCAGCCAGTGCTGATCCTGCCACTTCAGAATGGCATCTGTATTTTTGTAGTCATTGGATTTTCGCCAACGGTCATTATCTTTTATTTCTTCACCTTGTTTTTTATATTTTTCGGCTTCTTGAGCAGCAGCCGCAGCGCCATTTAAATTATCTAAAGCTTGAGAATTTGCAAATCGCTTGAAATACTCTTCTATATTACAGCTAGGAACCCCATTGTAATAAGCTATTACATCCTGAATCGTTTTAGCTTGAATACCGAAGGTCTTATTAGCTATCTTAATGTACTCATCTACAGTTTTAGGTACATACAATTTATCGTTTTCATCTCTCCATACAGGCATGGTTCCTATGTTATTTTTGTTAAAAGTATAATCAACCACCAACGACTGATATATTTTTTCCTGGGAGCTTGCACTGGTATCCCTTAATGTCGACAGCAACTGATCCGGTGCAATGCCTGGATATGAATAATACTCAGCATACTCATCTCCCCACCAAAAATTATCAATGAAGTTTTTTTCAAAATCAGCTTTAGCTGCTGCTAAAGCAGTATTATAAACGTCTTGGTTTGCGGCTATTAAGCTTTCTGCATCGGCAACACTTACGGCAGCAAAGGCATTACCGTTACTATCCTGAAAACCATATTGTTTCAGGCCGCTGAATGCATTATTATATGAATTCAGGCTCATATCGGCATAACTTTTATTATTATCCATGTACCACTTATATGTTTTGTCGACGTCATAAGAATTATTTTTGTACTTAAAATCACCTTCACTTTGTTCCCTATTGACTCCGACCATCAAGCTGCCACTTCCCAAAGGCGAATCCAACTGCAGGCTGCCTTTATAACCGCCGAAGGAACTTTGACCGATGCTGGCCTGTACATTAGATTTAGTCGGTCTTTTCGTCACTACATTGATGACGCCGCCCATGAAGGTTCCGCCGAATCTCGCCGGTATATAACCACGGTAGACTTCAATACGTTCAACATTTTGCACAGGTATTGTTGAAATATCTGCTGCAGCGTCACCGCCTAGATTGAATAATATGCCATCAACAAAAACACCAACCTGTGAAGAAGTGCTTCCCCTTACACTAACAGTCGTATACTGTCCCTTGCCGTTCACCTCACGCACATGTACACCTGGTACTTGTTTTAATAGCTCAGGCAAAGTTTTTTGTTCACCTTTGTAATCACTTGGTCTGATAACAGTTACTGTACCTGGCGATAAATTGCTCTCCCAGTCAGGTCTTGCCGCTTCTACTGTTATTGCTTCCAGCGTATATTTGGGTTCCGTTGAATTCTGTCCGCTCTCTTCTTCCGCATAAGCGTTCTGACTTACACAGGTTAATCCTAAGAGCAGTGCTAGTGCTATCTTCTTTTCCAGACTTCCGTTATTTATCACTGTTTAAAACCCCTTTAAAATGCGTTTTTAGAAATAATGTTGCTCATTATTGATTACGGGCAAAACCTTTTGCGATTTCATACAAAGAATCCGCAAAGGTTTTTACGGGCACTTCTTTAAACTTCATTCCCTGCGTTTTTAAATCATCCAGCAAAGTCCCTTTGTTGCTGTATACTTTTGTATCCGTGACAATGTATTGTCTTTTGCTGACCTTAAAGCTCATCTGCATTTCGCTGAAAGCTACCTGTTCATCATCTCGCAGCTTTGTTTTGTACTGTTCATCTAATTGCGCCACCAGCTTAGGATTATTAAATATTGCTTTGGCAAGGATGTTGACGGTATCCTTCTCCGTCTCAGACATGGCCAGAGATTTGCTGTCAAAGAGATAGATGCCCATATCATTGGCAAATACTGCTGCCCAGCGCGCCCTTTCCTCTTCCTCTGGGGTCATTTTTTCTTCGCTGGCGATGCCCATTTCCCAAATAGCAGGTTTTTCTTCTTTTTCGGCTGCTTCTGCAGATAAAAATGGTGCTATGCAGTAAAACATTAAAAACGCCACTATGATATTTTTCATTCTCGCTCCTTCATCATGATCATTTATTTTGCCATCAACCGCCTGACTGATTAAGGCGGTGCATATTTTATCAGACATCTGTCATTCTTCACCCTCAGTTTTGCCTCCCTTACCCTTCATCATATCCGGACAAACAAAAAGCACTGCTCCGCATTGTCAAATTCGCTTGAACGCTTTTCGACAAAACAAACAGTGCCTCCGCATCATCCTGGCTTTTGCAATGCATGCAATCAAATGGAATTCAAAAATTGTCTTCCCATTTGTTCGAAAAGAATACACAGGCCCGCACATATTGCCCTCGGACCAATGTATCCATCTTGTGCATCGCAAGATTCGTCAGGATGTTGGAAACAGGCAGTTCTCCTGGCTTCGTATCATTGTTTTCGTGCCCCTTCCCAAAAGTTGCCTTTCAGTGGTTCTTGCCCAAAAACTCAACGTAACAGTGGCGGGACCGCTGCGGGCTTGCACCGCTATTCCCTATTAAGCCCTTCAAAAGGGCACCTGTTTCCCTGTCTATATGTAATTTTTTTCCTTACATGAATTGGTGTTGTTTATACTTGCAGCGCTCGTACGCTACAGTGCTCCCATTTGGCGGGCAATAACAATTGCCTGCGTTCTATTCTTAGCATTCAATTTCAGATAAATGCGGCTAAGATAGTATTTCACGGCAGAAGCAGAAAAGTGCATGATAGCAGAAATCTCAAGATTGGAACAACCCTTTTCCACCAACAGCAGCATTTCCTTTTCATCTTTTTCCAATAAAGGAATCCATGCTAAATTTTGCGTTTTCTGCAGCATTATTTGCAGTTGATCATCATATATGATATTTTCTTCAGATTTTTTCTGCAGCTGCAGCATCTTTTCTACGTATCCTTTTTCTTGCTTGCAAAGAAAAATCTGCTTTTTATAAAAATGACGATTGTGGACCATCCTGCTATGAGAATTCTGTTCTACCGCTAACCCGCGAACATTATAAAAAGCGTGGCAAAGCGCCCAGGAAGCAACGACCGCATATTGGCTCATTAACATTATTTTTTTACTATCAATTGCAGCATTATGCGCGCTACCTATACCCAAAAAAGCAATTTGTTCGGCAGGCGCAAATAAAGGAACTCCTATGTTGAATTTAGAAAAGTCTGGGTTTCCATGCCCATACATGCCGAAATTATATTCCAAAGGGATCTCAGCTTGGAGAGTTGGATTAAAAAGACGTAAAAAGCCATCCTGCACATCCAAAATATTACAAGCTTGTAAAAGTACTTGTTCACAGATTTTATCCGGTCTTTTTGTGTCAGAAAGTGCAACGGCTGCGTTATAAAGTTTTTGTGTCATGTTTATCAGGCTCATCATTGCTCTCCCCTAATAACTAAAATGGCCTTCCGCACAAGGAAGGCCATTAACAAAGGCATACACAAATCACTACTTCGCCATGCACCAACCCGTCTCTCGCAAGTTTTCAAGCAAACATCCAGATAGTTCTACTGGCTTAGGATCATCATTGTACTTACGCCTTCCCAGATTCGATATCCAGTGACATTTTGTAAGCAAACTACCCATTACAGTGGCGGGACCGCATCGGCTTTGCACCGATTTTTCTTTTATGCTCTATGAGCATCTGAATGCGTCGTTATTTAGTTTTTAAAAAAATACTACAACCATTCCTTATAATATCATTAGTTTCGCTCTTATGCACTAGCCATTCGGCTAAACTTTACATGTTTTTTATATATATTTAAAAATTATTTACAATAAAAAACTTACCTCCTATCGTTAGATTTTTTAGGTCTAACTTTTGGCGGTCAGTTCATTGCGGTTCGAGATATAGTCTTTTTTTATTTGCCAGAAAATCTTAATTGTTAATTTGCGAATTATACAAATTGTAATATATACCTTGTTTTTCCATTAGTTCCTGATGATTGCCGATCTCAGCCACACCATTTTTATCAAGTACAACTATGCGGTCAGCATTGATAACGGTCGTCATACGATGAGCAATTATCAAGGTCGTTCTGTTCTTAATCAGCTTTTCCAAAGACCCTTGAATGATCTTTTCCGTTTTGTTATCCAAAGAGGACGTAGCTTCGTCTAAGACTACAATTGGTGGTTTCTTCAAAAACATTCTTGCGATCGCAATTCTTTGTTTTTGTCCGCCTGACAGCTTAACCCCGCGTTCCCCAATTTCTGTTTCATACTTTTGTGGCAATTCTTCTATGAAACTATCAGCCGCAGCCATTACAGCCGCTTCCTTTACCTCCTCGTCAGAAGCACCGGGCTTACCAAAGGCTATATTATGGTAAACAGAATCGGAAAACAAAAAAACATCCTGCTGCACTAGTCCTATACTTTCATGCAAATGCTTTTGACTGATTCTCTTAATATCAATACCGTCGATGGTGATAGTTCCCCTTACCGGCTCGTAAAATCTTAGAAGCATATTCGCAACTGTAGTTTTGCCGACGCCGGTCTCACCAACAAAGGCTACCGTTTCACCGGGCTGAATTCGTAAATTCAAATCAGAAATAATATTCTTATCTTCTGTATAAGCAAATGAAATGTCCTTAAAGACGACTTCACCTTTTATCGGCCAATCATCGACAGCATCAGGCGCATCAACGATTTCCGGTTCAAGTTTCATTACTTCCTGAAAGCGATAAAAACCGGCCATCCCGCGTTGATACATTTCTGTAAAAACAGTGAGTCTGAACATTGGTTTCATGAATAAATTAACGTACAAAAGAAACGCAACAAAATCGCTCATTGACAATTCATTTTTTATGATTAATACTCCACCGGCAAACATAACTACAAGATTGGCAAAATTAGTGAAAAAATTAACGCTGCCTGCAAAATGCGCTAGAATCTTGTAAGACTTCTTTCTCGTCTGCAATAGTTCAAGACACTTTTTCCAGAACTTTTTCAACTGATAATCTTCACGAGCAAAGGCCTTAACCACTCTTATCCCGCTCAAGCTTTCTTCCGCCTGGGCGCTTAATTCACCATTTTTTGCTCTGTTAGCGCGAAAGGCATTTTTCATTTTTCTATTGACATAGATAGTATGTATTGTTTTTAAAATCAATAGAGCAGCAACTAAAGAGCCTAATGAAAAGTTCATCCAAAACAGCATGAAAATTGTCCCGATCATCGTTATGCCGCAAACAACGACATCATTCGGTCCCCTGAATGCCAATTCGCCTATCTCAGAAATATCACTTGTTAAACGTGAAAGCAACTGCCCGGTACGGACATTATCAAAATATCGAAATGACATTCCTTGCAAATGGTTGAATAGGTCAACCCGCATATCATTTTCAATTTTTGCACTAAGCGTATGTCCTACATAGCTTACAAGAAATAGTACCAAATAATTGAAGATATACAAAATTGACAATGCAATTGAATAAAACAAAAGGCTGTCAATATCTTTTTGAGGAAGAACAATATTTAGAACATATCTTACTGCCATCGGGAAAATTAAATCCAAACCGGCAGCAAGCAATGAACCTATTATGACAGCATATAATGTTGTCATATACGGTTGATAATATTTCGCGAATTTTTTTATCATCTTTAACTCCATTTACCCTTAACTATTATATTTTCCACAAATGCAGCCTGTATGCGCCTATGATTTTGCCCTCTGGTGTAACGGCAGGAGCTTCTATACCGGCTATTGTTTTGCCATCATTAGAAATTGCTATTGCCTGTAACGGTCCTTCGCTAGGGAAAAAATTAAGCTCTTTGCCGTTATCCAAATTAATTATCATAGCACCGTGGGCTTGATAATTATGCGTCCTAACGTTGCGTCCAACTGCACAAGCAGCTAAGCCATTAGCAAAATCAATTTGTTCCATGGTGCCTAAAGCTTGATACCTATATTTAAAATTACCGTCCTTATCAAAAACAAACAGAGAATTATTGCTCGGGTGTTCTACCGGCGTAGGTAGTTGCCAGTTATCACGATTAAATGTATTGATTGTAGTAAATACCACATTGTCGCCAATTACGTAGCCATCACGTCCACTGGCATTAAGCCATGCACTGTCAATTTGCTGTGGTTTGGACAATTCTCTTGACCAAAGCACCTGACCTTTACTATCAAACAAATAAGCGCGGCCATCGCTGCAGGAGCCTGCAAGCAGGCTGCCGTCCTTAGAATAGTTCGGACTCCCTCTCATAACCGTTTTATCAAAAGGTGGCGCCGAATCGATAAAAGTGGAATTTATATACTTTCCTGATGTCTTATCCAAAAAATACAACGTATCTTTATATTTCATATTAGGGCGAATTTCATATGCTGAAGTTGAAACAACAATTCTATTATCCGCGCCATTAGCGTCGCACCAGGTAATCCATGTATCCATTACCTCATTATCAGGGTACTTCCATAACATTTTCCCTTGATTGTTGAAAGCAAGCACACGAGCATTATAGCCTCTTGTTCCATCCTGAAACATAACGAATCTATAGGCATTGACAAAGACATTGTCATCATGATCAACGCTGATATGAACTACTGATGGATATGAATGTTTGGCAATATCGGCTCCAACAGCCTCAACAGTATCATATTTCCAAAGCACATCGCCATTTTCAACATTAAGTGCAAATAAGGCACCTGACGGGCTTTGTTCGCCTATATACAGAATTTTGCTGTCATTGCTTAAAGACATAGATACGAATTTGCCAAGGCCGAGTGCTCTTTTCCATATTTGCCTGCCATTATTATCAATTAAAAATACTTCGCCGCGTTCAGTTCCTACGACCCATGAATTTGTTCTTTCAACATAACAAACCAAACCCTTGGTAAAACCCATGCGATCATAGTTCTCGTTGGCAATATCACCAAGATAAACAGTAATCTCATTTTTGTTATTGTTGTCGTTGAAATAATACCATGGTGTTTTATTACCTGTCAGCCAAAACAAAACTGCCCACGATAAAGCAAACACCAAAAGCGCAAAACGGCCTTTAAATTTTCTCATAAATATAATTTCGTCCAATCATAAATAGTTCTCAAATTACCAAAATAAATACCTTGTTCAGATAAAATATATGAAATTTTACTAAATAAGACAGCTGCTGAAAAGGCAACGAACAAAAGACAAAATGCTTTTTCATTCTTGGGCCAGCAATCAAGCTTCCTGTTAGAAGTTTGCAAAAACACGCCTCTGCTTACAACAGATAAGGCAAGAGTTTGAGCACGCCTCAAGCATCTCGCCAATAGAGGTTTTGCAATATACGGCAAATATCTTATGACACTTTTTTGTCCGGTTTTGCTGGCAGATCGTAATCTCAGCG
Organism: uncultured Acidaminococcales bacterium; assembly: GCA_964427675.1. Classification (GTDB taxonomy): domain Bacteria; phylum Bacillota; class Negativicutes; order Acidaminococcales; family Acidaminococcaceae; genus RZYP01. Next base: position 51,335 of record CAYRVN010000001.1, on the reverse strand, counting down.
CAATAATTATCTCGCCCGTTTCTGAAGCAAGAACCGGTAAAAATCTTATGGCAGTTACCAGCATAAAAGCAATTTGCGGTGATAGTCTCCAGGATACCAGCGCTTTTAATAATTGTCTTGGGTCAGAAGTCCAGCAAACCAAGAGGCCAATGGAGAGCATTATCGACGACCTCAATCCCTGGACCGCACCGTATAATATCCCTTCGCGATAAATAGCAAGGCCATCTGTAAACCTTCCCAAAATGCCAGCTCCCGGTTCAATCAATATCAGCAGCGGGGTTCTTGGCGTCTGAGAAAAAAATAGTGCCTGGCTGAACATAGATCCCCATAAACCCAGTAACAGCAAAATTGCCATAACTTCCCATTTATAAATTGATGTTCTAACTGCAAAATGAAAAACTAAAGTTACAGTAAACAACAAGAATAATGTCCTTGGATTATCAATGACAACGGATAGTATAGCGAAAGCAAGCAAAACAAGCAGTTTTGTCCGCCCATTTAATTTCCGCGCCCATTCAGCAGAATCACTTCCTTCCCACAACTGACGCATCGACATAGCGCTCAACCTCCCTGATGTTAATGCATGGCGGCACAAAAAGTCCCTCAGCTATTTTGAGCATAGGTGGTTCATGCAAACCACATTTTTTTAACAAAGTTCTATCAGTTAAAACTCTTCCAGCCAAATCATCTGCAATCAATTCTCCCTCTGCCATCAGGAAAACCCTATCAGCAATTTCTCCGGCAAGCTCTATGTCATGAGTACAGAACAAAACACTTCCGCCTTCACCGGTAAAGTACTTGATAAGAGCTTTTATTTCGTCCAGACTTTGTTGGTCCTGCCCAGCTGTCGGTTCATCCAGCAAAAGCAGCTGTGGTTTGCGCGCCAACAACGAGCCAAGAATAGTCCTTAATCTCTGTCCCTTGCTTAGTGCAAGCGGAAAATCATTAATATATTCTCTCAAAGACATTTTGTCAACAATTATATCAATATATTGCTCGTCTGCGTGTTTATTCTGCCAGTGCAGTTCCTTCCACACGCTATCAGCAAGTAACATTAAATCTGGTTCCTGCCGCAGATACCCTGTAGCCTGCTTTCCATGAGAAGACGAATCAAAGATGTCTATTTCACCCGTAGATGGTTCAGTTAGACCTGCAACCAAATTCATCAAGGTGCTCTTTCCTGCGCCATTATATCCCATCAAAGCAACTGTCTCACCCTTAGCAATTGTAAAATTTATATTCTTTATAGTTGGCGATTGTGAGCCTGGGTAAATATAAGAAATATTATTAGCTGAAAGAAGCGCTGGTAAAGCCTGGACAGCCTCTTCCTCCGAAGTCTTTATGTATTTTTTGACAGGGCATTCACTTTTTATAGTATTCACAATAATATCTACGTCATTATCTAGTTTAGATAAATTGAGTTCTCTGCCTAATTTTATAATCTGCGGTTCACGTAAACCAATTAATTGTTTGGAATCAATTGTATTCCAAGTTTCGTCAGTGCAACCATCATATATAAACTGCCCATCATACATAACAGCAAGCCGGCGAAAATATTTTGCAAGTTCATTTACACGATGTTCAGCAATTATAATTGTGATGTTATCTTGTTTATTAAGTACCGTCAAAATTTCCATGAACTCTTTAACACCTTGAGGATTCATTTGGCTTACCGGTTCATCTAAAACTAATAGTTTAGGTTTGGTCACAAGTACGGAGGCCAATGCCAGCCGCTGTCTTTGCCCCCCTGACAATTCATGAATGCCGCATTTTTCAAAGCCTGCCAAACCTACTTTCAGAAGAGCTTCTTTGACAGCTTGTCTGATATAATCGTCTTCTTTACCCTGATTTTCCAAAGAAAAACTAACTTCATCTTCGACAGTCATGGCAAAGAGCTGATCATCCGGTGATTGGTAAACTGTGCCAACAATCATTCCAACTTCTTCTGGCAATAAATCTGAGACATTTTTACCGTCTATCATTACTTTACCACAAAGTTCTCCTTCGCTGGTAGAGCGCAATAAGCCGCTGATTGCCTTAAGCAAGGTGGATTTGCCACAACCGGATTTACCAGCTAATAACAGCATTTCACCATCTTTAAGATGTAACGAAACATTCTGCAAAGTAAAATTGCTGCGTGAGCTATATCTATATGATAAATTCTCAATAATCAGCATACTATTCTCCCATCACCTGCTGTAATTTACATCCAATCCGATAGCCAAGAAACGAGCCGATTGAACTATAGAGCAGGCCATTGACAAACATATATAAAAATATATACCAATCTGCATAATATAGTCTATAGAAAAACATCATTTGTTCCATATTTATCAGCGTAATAAAAGCATCGGTACAGCCAATAACTATAGAAATAAAAAATATATACTTTGGTGTCAAAATGGATTTTCGGTAAAAATAGCATAGACTCAAAACTACTTCCAAAACAACAATATATACGGAGTAACTCAGAACTCCTATTGGGGTAAAGCGGCCGAATATTAAGCAGGCAAGCAGCCATTTTAATAAGAACATCAACCCAATAACACCAGGTTTTCTATACAAAACGAGAAGAGCCATTACGAGCAGGTAAAGAAACACACCATTTAAAAGTCCTGTTACTAATCCGGCAAACGGGCCCATGAATACATGTAAAAAATCATTTAAAATAGTAGACGGCAAAACAATCCCTCCGAAAGCAATTGCAGCAAATAAAGAAACCGTTATTGCTCCTTTGGCGCCAATATTCAAAATGCATTTTTTAAACCTGGCAAAATTTGCAATCAGCAAAACGAAACAAAGTATCGAAAAGCCAATGGCAAAAAGTCCGATACTGCGTTGTTTAACAATTGTTACAGGTGTCTCATAGATTTTACTTTGTCCTGAGCCATCGACAGTAACTCTTAGATTATACTCACCTTCGACTATCTTAAATTGATCAGCGTATAGTGGTAAAATAAATGTCTGATTTTTTATGCCATCCAGAGAAATTAACGCTGTACTGGCATACTGTTGGTCAATAGCCCCAGACCAGCCCTGTCCCGATTCATTATCGCTTTCGCCGGCTTTACATAAGCCAGGCATAACCTCACCCGTACTTCTATTTATAAGCTCGGCTTTAAATTTCAAAACACGTGTATCAAGCTGAGGATTCCGCATTTCCAGTAAGACATGTGCTGCCGGATGATTGAAAACAGCAGCCCAATTAGTGGTACCATCACCGGTCATTCTATTCCTGAAACCTTCAAAGGTAGTATCACGTATATATATAGTGGCTTCCTGTGTGCGATCGTCTTTTTTGCCGTAGCTGTCTACAGGTAAAGTCAGAGATTGAATGTACCAATTATATTTCTTATCATCAAGACTTTTTGTCTGATCTACTGTTTCTTCTATTTCCTTATCATTACTATCTACATGATGTGTAAATTTTATATTTTTATCTTTTTCCCAGGTATCAGTAATAACCTTGACTATTATTTCATGTCCTTCTGCTGTCAGGGCAGACCCTGAACGCAAATAAAGCAAATCAAAAATTTGCCCATAATTTGCAGGCAGCTCAATTTTCTTAGACAAAACCAACCCCGTTGCAATCTCTTGAGATTGCCATACGGGGTTATGTTCAACACTTAAGCCTGAAGGCAAATATACTTCTATTTTTGCTTCTTCAGGCTCAGAATTATTATAATTCTCAACATTTATATATAATGGTCTTGTTCCTGCACCATAAGTCTCATTTGAAGCTTTGTTGTCAAGACTATACGGATAAGTAGCAGTCAATTCAGCTTCTCCTGCATATGCTAATCCAGTAATGGTAAAAAACATCATTAACAACAAACAGAAAATTCTACAGACCATTTTATCTCCTTTACAACAAAAAACATTTGATTATTTAAGTTTAAATGAAATCGGAACATAAGTATAGCATCTTATAGATTGTCCCGCTCCATTCTTAGCAGGAGTAAAAGTCCATTTATAGCAGGCGGCAACAGCCGCTTCATCAAGTTCGTCAACACCTGACGAACCATCGACAACGACTTCGTCAACTTCACCATCACTATTAATCAACATACGTACGACCGTAGTCCCCTCAATACCTGCTTTTCGTGCACTGCTCGGATAAGCAGGTTCACGATGCGACAGAAGGCGAGGCGGCACTGCAGGTGAATCAGTGCCACTGCCAATACCTGAGCCGTCGCCAGAACCTTGACCGCTTCCATTGCCGGAACCGCTTCCTGAACCAGTGCCAGACCCTGAACCAGTACCACTGCCAGTTCCTGAGCCTCCACCAGAACCTGTTCCACTTCCGCTGCCGTTTGTAGCAGCAGCTGACGCCGATTGGTCTTGCTTAGACTGTTGAGCCTGGTTATCTTGAGCAGGCTGTACCGGCTTAAAATCTTGATAATTTCGCTCGTATTCTTGCGTTATTTTTTCAACTATATCGTTGATATCAGTATGTTTAGCTACACTAGACTCTGCTTTTTCTTTTGCGTCAGTCTGAGCTCCGGAAGTTTCTTGCTGGTGTCCGCCACCGCCGCCACCACCGCCGCCACCAAATACAGCGACTTCGAGAATTCTGTCATCATTCTTATTTAATGCAAATAATCCAGTTAACGCAAGTACTAAAATAAGCAAAATATGAAATAATAATGAACCAACAAAGCTATACTTTAACCTTTGTTTTGAGCTACCATGCATCATTTACCAGCTCCTGCGTCAGTTGCCAGTCCAAATCTATTTACTCCGGCACCTTTTAGAGTGTCCAAAACAGCAATTACCTGGCCATAATCAGCATCCTTATCAGCACGTATGACTATAGCAAAGCCATGGTTTGTTTTTTGTTCCATGACTGCCTGCATAGCCAAGCTCTTGATGTCAGTCTGCTTGTCGCCAAGCCAAAGAGTGCCATCCTTTTTTATTGAAACAGCAAAAGTAGTTTTGGCATCAACAGCCGAATTATCGGCAACCGGCAATTGCATTGGTATCGTTTTTAAGTCAACCATATACATAGTGCTTATCATGAAAAAAACCAGTAAAAAAAACATGATGTCAATCATAGGAATTATCATTAAATCCGGTGTTCTTAGTTTTCTGCTGTCCCTAAGCTTCATCCTTGCCACCCCGGCTTCCTGCTTCCAATAACGCAGAGAAGCATTGTTCCATGTTTGTTATGGCATCATCAAGGCGCTGAGCAAAATATGAATGAGCGCCCAGCGCAATAATTGCAACGCATAGACCTGTGGCTGTTGCAATCAAAGCCTCTCCTATGCCACCGGTGATAGCCATTGGTTGACCGGACTTAAGATTAAATATACTGAAAGAGTTGATCATACCAACAATAGTTCCCAAAAGTCCAAGCAACGGCGACATGGTTACTATTACACCCAAATAACTTACCCTGTTGCGCAGTTTGGCAATGACTAGTCCAGCTTGCGCTTCCATAAAATTAAACTTTCTGGTATTATCTCCTGGCATTTTCATAGTAGAAGATAAAATGCGTGCACATTCGCCTTTAGTATTATCGGCTAAAGCAAGTGCTTTTTCAATATTATTATTTGCCATCAGAGTACAATACTCGTCAGCGAAATTACTGCCGGAATCGGTTTCTTTATAAAATAAAAACCTTTCTATAGCAATTGTCACAACCATTATTGAACAAAGCAATAACGGCCACATAACAATACCACCTTTTGCGAAATACTCGGTTACCGTTTTGATAGAATCCATCCTTTTGCCTCCTAATATTTATATTGTTTATCAACTTAACTTATTTTGTGAAAGTGCAATTTTCGCAAATCGCTTTGACAAGAGACTCTTTCCTTTGTTCATCCTCAGCACGCGGGATTATCGTAACTTCAACACCGCCACTATTAGGATTTCTTAGCACATTGACCGGGACCTTATACGCATCGCTCAAATATTCAGAGGTCAAAACTTCAAATGGTTTACCGTCTGCAAGAATACCGCCATTGGCAACTAAAAGCAACCTATCGCAAAATTTTGCAGCAAGGTTCAGTTCATGGACAACCATTACCACTGTTTTCCCAGCGCTACACAAAGCTCTGCAAAATCTAAATATTTCTTCCTGATAGACAATATCCAATCCAGTAGTAGGTTCATCCAAAAATAGCAGCGGCGTTTTCTGAGCCAAAACCTTAGCAAGCAAAATCCTTTGCTTCTGCCCGCCTGATACCTGATCAACAGATTTTTCTGCCAAATCCCAAACGCCTGTATATTCCATGCATTGTTTAACTATTATCTCGTCCTCGAGCCTTTCCCCCTGCCACCATTCCAAGTAAGGATATCTGCCAGCCATAACAAGTTCTTTCCCTGTATAACCAAAAGACACATCGACTTGCTGCTGCAAATAGGCAACGTGGCAGGCAAACTCTCTTTCAGAATATTTCCCAATTTCATTGTCGTATATGCAGATTTGTCCTGCCTGCGTAGGCAGAAGACCTCTTATTGTTTTTAAGAGTGTGCTTTTCCCAGCGCCATTAGGGCCAATAATGCCAACCATTTCGCCACTGTTTACTGAAAAAGAGACATCTTTCAGAACATGCTTATCTTGATAACCTGCAAATACATTATTAACCGACACAACTGTTTTCATAGGCACCTCTTCTTATAAAATAAAGGCAATATCTAAGAATTAATCATTAAAATACTCCGGGTATACTGTTTTAGCAATTTCTTCAACAGCATTGGCCGCATAATGCGAGATACTATATAGACATGCATCATTGACTTGTATTAACTTATCATTTTTGATTGCTTTAATAGTTTGCAAAGATGAATCATCCCTTACTGAATTGATAAAAGTCATAGGCTCGCCATCATACCCAAAATTCCACGATGGCATTATCAAAACATCAGGGTCTATTTTAACAATCATTTCTTTGGAAATAGTCTCATTCTTATTAGCTCCCGCTTGTGCAACTCCGTTTTTCACATATGCATAACGGCAAATATCGTCAAAAGTTGTGTCTTTCCCGCCAAAAGCTCCCATTAAAGACATGGCAACAACAGTTTTCCTTTCGCTTGCCGGGATTATGCTCAGTTTCCTTTGCACCATATCAAGTTTTTTTTGCATTTCAGCAACCAGTAATTTACCTTCTTTTTCAGCATTAACGACATGGGCAATTTCCAGAATTGATTGCTGGATTTCTTTTATGGTAACAGGAGTTTTATAGATATATACGGGAATTCCAACATCACGAAGTCCTTGTATTTGTTCTGTTCCGGCCCAATCAGGCAAAAGAACCAAATCTGGGTTCATAGCTATAATAGCTTCATAATTTGCTCCTTTTGTCCTCAGTTTTACTGCACTGGCTTTAGCAGCTATGGAAGAAATTCCCGGATCATCTGCCAGATAAGTCAGTGCGACTATTCTATCCGGCCCGATCATGTCCATCAAAACTTCATCTACGCCTAAACTCAGAGATACAATTCGCCGCGGCGACTCTTTAAACACTATTTTATTACCGGTCGAATCTGTTACAGTATAGCTTGCCCTGTTTTGCGTACTTTCAACAGGCATATTATTATTGCAGCCACTTAAAAGCGAACTCAGCAGCAGTAATAATATGCTTGTCAAATAAAAAAGAAAGCGCCCTTTGTATTTCATACTTGATATATCCTCTCACTTACACAAGAATCATAAACATATCTTTTGGTAAAAAAGCCTTCCTGCTTATGCAGGAAGGCTTAAGATTTGTGGATTTTTTCTCATCTTATGCAAGTTAAAAGCAATAAGAATTGAATGTCTTCACAATTACCTCCCTATCTCTCGTAGGGTTTCGGCAATCAGCAAACAGGCAGTTCTCCTGACTCAGAATCATCGCGCAGTCAAGCCTTCCCAGAATTTTAACCAGTGGCATTGTTTGACCTTGCTCCTCATTACAGTGGCGGGACCGCATCGGCCTTGCACCGATTTCCCTATTAAGCTTTGCAGCACCTATTGCATGCATAAAATATTCTATTTTTTGTAAATACGACCATAGGGTATTTTATCATGAGCAAAAATCAATGTCAAACTTGTCAAAAACTAAAACTTATATGTATAGCTTAATAAGAAATTAAATGGGGTCGAATAATAATAACCACCGGTATGGCTTAAATTGTCATTTCTGTCCAGAACGTTGTCCATGGTTAAAGTAATGTCTTGCTTTTTGTCAGCATGATAAGTTGTGCTTAATGTTGTAAGGAAATATGGTTTAATTTCTTCTGAATGAGATGAGCTTGGAGTGCCTACACGGTCAGCAAGATAACTTCCTGTCAAACTGCTGGTCCATTTGTCTTTATTGTAATTTACTCCGCCAGTGAGTTGTAAACGTCCAAAACTTCTATCCCAATAAGGTTTAACGGCATTTAAACCTGTTGATTTAGATTTTGGGTCACCATAATTTACACCCCAATTGTACGACCAACCATTTTCACCTTCAATATCGCAAGTCACTTCTATACCGGTGTTCTTAAAATCTTCATTTATATATTGGTATTCGGTTTTTTTACTATCCCATTTAGCAGTAATATTATCAGTGATATCAATATGGTAAAGTGCGGTTTTCCAATTATGATCACCAGACATTTTTTTCCAGCCAATCTCATAGTTAACACCAGTCTGTGGCTTTAGTCCAGGATTAGCAATGGCAGTATCACTTGCTCCATACATTTGAGCGAAAGTCGGCATTATAAATGATTGTCCTACGCTTGCATAGATGTTATTATCTTCACCTAGTTTATGAATAAATTGACCTGCAGCACTAAAATTGCTGTAGTTTTGGTCGCCTTTGGCACCTGTAGTCCAAGTTTCACGCGCACTTAATATCATGCTGTTTTTATCACTTAACGCCTGGTCCCACTGGCCATATACAGCCCAGTTATTTCTTTCATAATCATCTCCGGTAGCATACACAGACTTATCATAATATTCATCTTGATAGGTTGCACCTAAGATTGTATTAGTTCTGTCATTAATTTTCCAATTCTTTTGTAAATCAATGCCATAAGTCCTATTTTCTTCTTTAGTATCATATATGCTATAGGAGCTTTTTCCTGCAGTGCTAAAGTATGTTGGTCCATAAGCTTTTATATCATTTTTATTGAAATACATATTAGCCTTAAAACCATCATCATTATAATTAAATTGAGTAAGATGCTGCCGTGTCGTATATTTCCTACTGTTATATTGATCACCTGCTTGTGCAGTAGCGGTTGCGCTTGAAATACCGGTCCAAAATCTGTCATATTTAACTTCTGTTTCATAATAATTATATGAAAAGTCTAAATGATCATTGATACTATAACCCAAAGAAATATTATTCTTTTGTGTATCATCAGTATTAGTAACTGTATTTCCTGTTAAACTAGAGGTTGTAGAAACAGTACCGTCGGAAACGCCATTTACTTCTCCCCATTTTTCAAGGTTATAACCAACCCTGAGTTTCTCGTCACCAACATTGACATTGTACTTCTGCTGTCCCAAATTGCCATACCCGACAGTTACGCTATTGGAGGCCTCTTTTTTGAGAATAATATTAACTACACCGCCCATAGCTTCACTGCCATAAAGAACGGAACCACCACCCTTTACAATTTCAACACGCTCAATATTTTCCACCGGAATGGAATCAAGATAGTATTTACCGCGTAAATTTATAGGCGTGCCATTAACTAGAACCAAAGTTCCATTACTGACTCCACGTATGTTAATTTCTGTACCCATTGTTCCCATAGCCGCTCCGCCAGGACCAAAGTTCTTATACGCTAAACCAGGAACTTTTGATAAAGCAACTTGCAAATTGTTCGCACCGGTATTTTTTAAATCTTCCGCAGTCAGAACAACGGTTGAAGCCGGTACATCAACATCTTTCTTTTCATACCTTGTTGCTGTTACAATCATTTGGTCCAGCGTAAATGACTGTGGTTCACTTTCAGCAGCAAAAACATTCGTACCACCTGCTAATATTGTGCCTGTAATAAGCATCGTCATCAGAAGACCTTTGCTTAACTTTCTTTTTCGTTTTTCCATTTACAAACTTCCTTTCGAAAATTATTTCTATAGCAATATAAAAGTTTTCTCGTGCCCAGTCTCTCATGGCCGCACCTTGCTCACCCCTATAAAAGCTCAAAAACAAAAAGCCCTTCCTCATTTAGAAAGAGCTGAAATGCACAAAAAGAATACGCCAGAAGCGCAAACAATTCCGCAATTACCACCCTATCACTCGTAGGTAAATGTAATTATACAGAAGGCAGTTCTTCTGACTCAAGTTCATCGTTCGTCCAAGCCTTCCCGGAAATTCCAGTGGCGGTATTGGATTCACTCACTATTACAGCGGCGGGACCGTGTCGGATTTGCACCGAACTTCTCTATTAAGCCTATTATCTGGCACCTTTTGTTCATATTAAATTGTTAAATATTTCAGTAACCAATGTAAAGTTTAGCAAATCATCAATTCATTGTCAATAAATTGCAGACAATAATCAAAAAGCAAATCTCATTTTTTTGAATAAAATAAAGATTGTTGCTGCTTTACTAACCCAGTCAATTCATTAAAGTCATTATAATAAAGTTCATGTACAACATATTCAGGATTTACAATCCGTATAAAGTCTCGTATGGCATTAGTTGACCATGCTTGGTGACGATCAATATTGATAATATGATTCATCACTTCCATATAATCAGTTTGTACCAGTTTTTCTCTGCAGAATGATTTTAAATACTCGCCTGACAATGAACAGCTTAAATGCAAACCCTTGATTCTATCTTTTAGGTTGCCGAGATTATGAACAACTTCACACAAATATCTAACCGCGTCATCCTCATTTTTCAGTTCTGGATTGGTGTTCATCAAATGTCCGGTATCAAGCATAATGCCCGCATTATCGTCATTAACTAGTTGAAAAAAGGTTTCAACCACTTTTTTGTCAGTTAATTTTAGCCCAGGCCACCAGAGATTTTCAAATAAAACTTTAACATTTTTAGGTATTATTTCCTTTACAGCATTATATACTTCAGCCGTACCTTCAATTACTTCCTCATCCGAATATTTGAAATCAAAAGTAAAAATTTCATCGTCGTCAGACTCGCTGACATGCCATACCAAATATTCCGGCTCTTCCTTAAGTGCCACTTTGATATGTTCCCTGATAGCGTCAAGCCATTCTTCCTTATTTCCAGCTTCAAAATAGAATTTCCTCATATTTTCTTTTGTACCAAACTTCTTTTGGAGAAAGTCATTGTTGTCTCGCCAAAAATCAAGCCAGAAAGGCCAATACTTTAGGTGAACTCCTACAGTGTTATTGAGATAAGAAACCGCATACGGTTGTTTCTGATAAATAAAAAGCTCAACACCATCAAGTCCTGTCACATTCAAATAGTTTTTGAGCGCTTCATCCGTTGTTGGTATGTCATTATCACAACCAGGAACCGGGCAATAGTTGATTAATTGTTTCACAAAATGCCTCTTTCATTACAATGGCAATAACTATCTTGGTATCGTCAAAATCTGTTTATAATTTTCACTTCAGTCAGCAAGAAGAAAAAGCCCTCAGTCCTGAAAACTGAAGGCAATTAGTATTTGACTTAGGCATTGCTAACTGCACATTTAGCATAACATACGCCTCGGCCTTAGTCAACCAAACATGCAGTTAAATATATTCGAGTGAGATTAGTTTTGATTAGTGACTTTTGTTTTCTCATCTGTCACAAATGCCGCTGCAATTTCCAGCATTGCTTCAGCAAAGGTTTTCTCAGGCACAGGCACCATTTTAATCTTATTTTCCTTTGTTTCTAATTTCGTTCCTTGTTTACTGTAAACATCCATTTTTTTTACGGCATAACTTTTTTCCTGAGGATTAAACAGCATCGACATTTCACAGTACGCTGTCTTGTCATTATTATTCAATTTATCAGCATAAGTCTGATTAAGCTTTTTCAAAACGTCTTCATTAGTAAAAACCGTTTTCACCAAAACAGCAACTAAATCCTTTTTAACATCGAATTTTAGCGATTTATTATCGTAAGCATAAACACCAAAATCATTCTGTAAGATAAAACTCCAACGTGCATTTTCAATTTCTTCTGCAGTAGCTTTTGGCTGCATGCTTATCTCCCAGTTAGAGCCTTGTTCGTCTGCTGCAAAAGCTGTTGTTCCTATGCATAAAAACAATGCCACAACTAATAATCTGCACAACATTTTCATTTTACCAGCCTCTTTCATATAAAATTAATCATCATAGACAACAAACTTTTCAAAATCTTCGCGTTTCGGGAAATAAATAGCACCGTTCATACACTTATTGACACAGCCAGTGCAAAGTACAACGCACTGATATGGTCTAACAACTTTAACCTTATCCTCTATCAGATCATAAACTCCCTTTGGGCAAAATTCATAACAGACCTTGCAATTGATACACTTTTCTGCATTTATTGTAGGATACCACTCAATTTCTTCGCGTGCAACCGTAAAATGTCTTTTGCGTTTTTGCATATAAACACTTCCTTATAGTATTAAGATTGCGTATTGCGGACAATTCTCAATATTTGGTCTTTAGATAATTGTTTTAAACTAAAATAATTCGCTCCCATTTCCGCAGCAACCTTTTTAGCAACGCCCAACTTTATAAAATCGTTTTCCGTATCAATAACTACTGATGTAATATTAACTTTGTTAAATTTTCTAGCCATATTCAAAGCACTCTCAATAGGATCTTTGTCGTTATCATCAACAGCATTTGCCCTACCATCGGTAAGCAAAATTAAAATCGGTTCAAGCTCGCGATCCTTCTTGTTCATCGTACTGAGAGTCATAAGAGCAGTCGAAAGACCTTCTGTCAGTGGAGTTTTTCCACCTGTAGGCAAATCTTTTAAACATTTTTGTGCTAAATCAATACTTCTGGTGACCGGCAATAAAACATCAGCTTTTTGACGGCGAAAAGCAATCATGCCAACGCGATCTCTTTTTTGATAGGCTTCCTGCAACATGCAGAAGATAGCGCCCTTAACTGCACGCATGCGTTGCTGTGCACCCATAGAGCCGCTGGCATCAACAAGAAATAGGAATGTGTTGCCAATACGTTTCTCCCTGACCTTCTGCCTGAGATCTTCTTTATTGATATTTAAAGCACAACAGCCCTTATGTCCTCTAATTCGCTGATAAGGTGCAGCTGCTCGGATAGTAGCATCAAAGGCGAGATCTTCTACCTTCCCGCCTGGCATGCTCGCACGAACATAACGTCCTTGTTTAAGGTCTGTTCTTGTATTACTTCTTTTACCGTTGCCACGACGTACATTGCGGTCCTGACCCATATCTACAATCATTTTAGGAAGGATGAATTTATAATCTATATCTTCAACTTTGTCATCTTGTGACGGATTATTCATGTTTTCATTATTCTTGTCATTATTATCGCTGTTATCGGTACTATCTTCATTTTTATCTGACTGCTGGTCGTCTTGTTTTTCTTCGTCTCCAACATCGTTGTCTTGTGGCGGTGGAAGTTGAGGTTGATTAGAATCATTCTGGTTATCTTCCTGCTCTTCTAGATCATCGCTATCATCGTTTTCCTGATCTTCCGAAGACTCTGGCTCAGGTGTTTGTTCTGGTGGTTTTCTCATTCTGTGCGGCAACACAAACAATGCTGCTTCTTCTACATCTTTTGGTAAAACATAAGTACGTGCTTCTAATGCCGCAATAGCCTTTGCGGCTTCCAAAAGATAAATTTCGGCACGATGCCCGGCACAAAAAGCTTGTGCACACATCTGAGCCGCCAGTTGAATCATGGCTTCAGATGGTTCTAATTCTTGCAGCAATGCTTTCGCAGTATTAATTCTTTCCCTAAGAGTCTCTGTTTCCTCAACATAAGTATTTCTAAATTTTTGGTGATCAACCCCATACGCCAGAAGGTTTTTCATAATTTGCACTCGGGCTAAAATATTCTTCTCGCTTTTCGATTCAGCATACATACCAAAACGATCCAATATATGACCAGGGAACACGCCTTCCTCCGGATTCATCGTACCAACAACAGTAAAATTCGCAGCATGAGAAAAGGATATGCCATCTCTTTCAACATTATTGATACCAGCGGCGTTAATATCCAAAACCGCAGTCAAAAGATCCTGTCGCAGCAGATTTATTTCATCTATATAGAGGATGTTGCCGCTGGCTTTTGAGAGTATTCCCGGCAAAAATTTCTTTTCTCCTTTGGCAATAGCGTATTCCAAGTCAATACTGCCGAATAACATGTCCTCCGTGGCATTAAGCGGCAGCTCTATTATTTTCTGATTGCCTACTAATTCTTTTATACCACGGACCAATGTGGATTTTGCTGTTCCCTTTTCACCGCCTATCAGCAAACCTCCTGCTTTAGGATTAACTATCATTATTTCAATAGCTCTCTTAAGGTCATTTTGCCCGGTAATCGCTGTAAAGGGGAATAGTGTCTGATTGCGCATACTAATTGCTCCTCCTATCTATCTTTTTTATCCAGAAGAGCTTCCACCTTGTTCCAGTCTAATTCGCCTTCTTCAAAAGGACGGCGGCGCATTCTATGTGGCAAAACAAGTTTTGCAGCATTTTTGATGTCTTCAATAATTACATCCGTTCTTCCCTCAAAAGCCGCTAACGTAATAGCAGTTTTAATGACTGTAATATCCGCCCTGTGCCCGTCAACCCCAAGTTCCAGTGAAAGTTCTGCAACTGTAGAAAGCAAATCGTCGTTGATTTTCACATCAGGAAGTACCTGTTTAGCCTTAATGACTTTTTCTGCCAAATCTTTTTGTTGTTCCGCATATAATGCTATAAATTCGTCAGCATTTTTTTCATATGCCAGGCGTCTTTTAATTACTTCTACTCTTTGTTCAGGAGCATGTTCTCCTTTTACCACGACTGAAAGACCAAAGCGGTCTAAAAGTTGTGGTCTGATGTCACCCTCCTCCGGATTCATGGTGCCGACTAAGACAAATCTCGCAGGATGTGAGTATGAAACACCCTCGCGTTCGACAGTATTGATACCCATGGCAGCCGCATCCAGCAATACATCTACCACGTGGTCATCCAATAGATTAATTTCATCTACATAAAGTATATTACGATTAGCGGAAGCCAAAATGCCAGGTTCAAATTTCTTTTCGCCGTGTTTAATCGCATATTCAATATCCAAAGTACCTACTACCCTGTCTTCCGTAGCGCTTACAGGCAGCTCCACAACCTTCATTTTGATTGTATTTTTTTCAAGTTTATTACCTTTTGCAAACTTATCGGCACAAGTATCACATAGCTGATTGGGCTCATCAGGGTCACAATGAAATTGACATCCGCAAACGCTATCCATCGCAGGCAAAAGTTCGGCTAAAGCACGCACCGCCGTTGATTTTGCTGTCCCCTTTTCACCTTTAATAAGAACCCCACCCAAAGCAGGGTTAATAACGTTCAATATTAATGATAATTTCATATCATTTTGACCAACTATTGCTGTAAATGGATAAACTGCTGTTCTTTTCAATTCTTTTCCTCCTATTTTTAAATGTTCAAAAACAAAAAAACTCTCCCCAAATACTCAGGGAGAGTACAACGCAATGTCACTAATTGATAAAAGAAGCAACCCGCGCTGCCTCCCCATCGCTCGTAGGGATTACGGCAACAATATAGCAGGCAGTTCTCCTGACTCTGGTTCATCACAGCTTCAAGCCTTCCCAGAAAATATTCCAGTGGCATAGTTTGAAGCTGCTTCCCATTACAGTGGCGGGACCGTGTTGGAATTACACCAACTTCCCTATTAAGCCTTGCGGCACCTGCACTTTATTATAACCATATTAAGATATTTATTACAAGTAATAATAAACTATATACCTGTAACACAGTCAATATATAAGAGTATTACGATTGCAAATTACTTGTTTTTGCAACGCAAATATCAACGAGCAAACTCGTCCACGCCGTATTAAAAGCTTCAACGCTTACTTCCGCCAGTAAGTTATTTGTTTTAATACCGTATTTTTCACCTATCAATAAAAGAATTTTTTGTGCACAAACAATAACTTCCTCTTCTTCCAGCAACCCCCACAAATGCTGATCCAAAAGGTGCAAATAAAGGGATGTATTAGCTACAACAAAATCATCTTTTTCTACTGTATCCAATATTTCAAGAAAAACAGGTTTGATAATATTGGCAGCATTATTTTCTTTAAACTTATTCCACAAAGTATCCTCTGTTACTCTAAATCTTTTAAATCTGCTCAAAGCACTATGTTGCGAAGATGGACAAAGGCCTGTTTCCTTAAATAAAGCTTCTTTTACTGCTTTTATGACTACCATGCCGATCAACTCGCCCAGCTTGGAATGTTTGCCGGCACTTTCCAAATATAGATCTGATTCCGGATTGGCTATAATGATTGTCTGGTCGGTTCCGGATCCGGTTGCCAATCCGGTTGAATAGTTGCTTCCAGCCATTAACTCCTGAATTGCAGCAGTTTTTGCTTCCGTGCAAGTTACCAGCGCTCTCACTAAAGTTCCTGGCGGCATATCCGCATCTAAAATCAAAATGATGTTGATAGTGCCAGGCTTTAAATCTTTTATTGTCGGTTTGTAATAATCCGAAGGATCACCTACTCTGCCACCATTAGTTTCAATGCCACCGGTGACAATAGCAGTTACAGTCAAATCTTTATAAGATTCCGAAATAATTGCAACATTTTCCATGCTGGCAGCTGTTCCCATGCCAGTTACTTCATCAGCTTGCAGACCTATTTTTTCAGCCACTATTCTCATGTGCTTATCATAAGTATCAGCATACATTTTGCAAGGCATACCTTTGGACTGAGTTGCATCATGATTAAAAACGGCAGTAAATTTTTCACTATAGCCACCATTAAAAACAGAAGTACTCAGAACCTTCCTCTTACCATTAAAAAACACAACAATGCTCTTTTCATACCTATAGGCAGTATCACCAGTCGAAATATCGCATAATTTCATTTTTCTCCTCCCGACTATGAGTAGTCACTCCTATCATTAATTATTTTATTGCTAATTGGAGTCGTTGTCTCCTCTGTCTTCAAGTTCACCTTCCATAGCTAAAAATAATTTCTCCAGTTCTTCCTTGGTTTCCGGTTTGGCATTCCACATATCCCTTTGCTCAGCTTCCAAAAGAACTTCCGCGATGCGATGCAAGGCCCATGGATTTACTTCTTTCATCCATTCCTGCATGGCAGGATCAAGTGCATATTTTTCCGCATATTTCTCATACATCCAGTCTTCCATGGTTTCACTTGTTGCATCCCATTGATAACTGACCGCAACATAAGTAGCAAGATCGCCCGCGCCTTTGTAACCATGTTTTTTCATCCCATTAATATATTTTGGATTCATGGCTTCACCTCGGAACCAGCGTTTAAGCTCTTCCGTCAAAGTACGAATCTGGACCTTACTTCTGTCCGAGCTGTCATTGACATAGTTTTTAGGCATTGACCCCTTATAGCTGCGCACTGCGGCAACCATACCGCCGCGGTAATTATTATAATCATCACCGCTGAGCATCGAAGATTCCCTGTGGTCAATATTCTGTACCGTAATATCAATTTGTGACATTCTTTTTTTTAAACGGTCAGGCATGTAAGTTCCTTCCGAACCTTCCCCATAAGCATATCCGCCCCAGCGGGTATAGACCGCCGCCAAATCGTCGACATTCTCCCAGTTCTTTGCTTCCAGAACATCGCCGACACCTGCACCATGCGCACCCGGAGGGTCACCAAAGACGCGGTAGGAAGCCTGACGCCAAGCGTCCTCTTTACTCATACCCTCTTCTTCCAATTCCTTGGACTCTTCAAGAATATGCTTTTTAACAAAATTCATCTCCAAATCTTCATCTAATTCCGCTATCATCTGTACCGCTTCATCCATCCAAATGACAGAAGCCGGCATACTGTCACGGAAAAGCCCGCTGATACGACCCGTCACATCGACACGCGGCCGCTTTAATTCAGATAAAGGAATGACTTCCAGACCAGTTACACGCATGCTGCCTTTTTGCCAGATCGGGCGTAAACCCATCAGGTATAAGAATTCTGCCACGCATTGTCCATGATTGCGCAGATTGCTGGTTGCCCAGAGAATAATGCCTACGCTTTCCGGATAATGTCCTTCTTCGTTAATGAATTTTTCTATTACATTGTCTGCCATCTCTTTGCCAAGCTCCCAGGCTACAACTGTCGGCAAGGCACGCGGATCTATACTGTAAAAATTTCTGCCTGTCGGCAGTAAATCGGCGCCGCCGCTGGTTGGTGCTCCGGAAGGGCATGGGTCGATATAAACACCATTAAGGGCTTTTAGCAAATTTTCCTGCTCCAATGTTGTTTTCAATAGATTCGGTGCAATGTGCGAACAGATATATCTTACAACCTGAATAAATTTTGCTCTTTCTTCTCCATCTAAACTCTTCGACCACGTCAGAGCAAATACCTCTTCTGCATGTGTCACATCAAAATTATTTTCTGCCATCAGCAAAATAACTTCTCTACAGCGTTCTCTTATCTCGTCCAACAACATACCGTAAGTTTTGCTGCCATCAGGAAGCATGTGTCCGCTGTTTTCAAGCAGTTCATAATAATCATAGCCATACATTTGAGCAATTGTTTTTGTCAGCGAAGGAATATCGCCATTGTCAAGTTTGGTAAGAGCCAAAAGATACTCCGTTAATTCATCGCCCTGCGGTGGCACTCCCAATGTGTGAAGTCCAATGCTCATCTGCATATTTTTGATATCTGTCATATAGACATGCAGTTTACCCACATAGTCGTCAAAATCTTCTGCGCTATCTTCAGGCACATCTTCCTGCAGATTACACTCGGCCGCTTTGGCACGGATCATATCCTGAATTGAAGCCATATTGCCCTGCGCTGCTTCATCATTCTTAAAATGACAATATTCTTCCAGAAGCTGTTCCAATTCTCCAAGTTCCTCGTAAGTACCTGAAATGCTCATAGGTGCAGACAAATAGCTGATCAGACAAGCCGCGCTTCTTCTTTTCGCCTGAATACCCTCACCTACACAAGTTATCCAATACGGATAGATATTCGGCATATCACCTGTGGCAATATCAGAATAACAGGCACCTGACATAGCATTTCCTTTGCCAGGCAGCCATTCAAGATTGCCATGCGTTCCTACATGAATCATCGCATCCGCCTGCCAAACATCTCTAATCCAATAATATACACCTAAATAATGATGTGTCGGAGCACAATCAGGCGAGTGGTATATTTTCCCTGGATCATCGCCGAATCCTCGTGGCGGCTGTACGGTTATATAGATGTTGCCATTCAGCATGCCGGGAACAATAATTTCATCATCATACCGGAAAACATCTCCCGGTGCTTCTCCCCAGTCACGCACAAGCTGATCTTTGGTTTTTTGCGGCTGTTTGTTAAAGAATTCGCCGTATTCTTCCTTACTGAGTCTGCCGTCTGCCTCTTTGATCAGCTTCTCAGAAATAAAACGTCTGTCATTCGTGGCATGCGCAGTAATATCCTCGATAAAACTTTGGCTGTTGTCCGGTATATTATCGACGTAATACCCTTGTTTTTGCATTTCTTCCAGTAATAGCCTGATGCTTTCAATGGAGTCCAGACAAGCTGCACTGCCAATATTAGAATTAGTTGGTGGATAATTATGAAAAACAATGGCAATCTTTTTTTCTTTGTTCTTCTTTTTGTGCAGCATGCCCCATTTTTTGGCTTTTCTTGCCAGCATATTGATACGTTCAGTCAGAGGCTTTCTGAAATGTGTACCATCATCTGCTTCCTCCCTGGAAGAAACCGGCACGGAATGAATAACACCGTCAAACTCGGGCATTGCTACATTATAAGAAACCTCATTTGGTGTCAAGCCTACCATGCTCTTCTCCCACCATTGGTAGTCCATATAAAGATTGACTATCTGCAAAATTGGTACGCCGAGGCTCTGCAAATCAGACAACTTTAAAAAGCCTGTATTTGTTAAAGAAAAAACAAAGGGATTCAGCAGAACATCTATGATAACTTTGCCATCTTTATAAAAGAATTTATTAAGATTATCCGCAAGTGCTGGCGCTCCCGTCGCAGGATCAGGCATTGTGTTTGTAAAAACTGGAATAATGTTACAGCCTAAGTTTTCCACTTGTTTGATAATTTCATCCTGATAATCAAACTTATTCCACAACCAGTCTTCACGCCCAAATATCAATCCCACTGTAGGAAGCTCCGGCTTACAGAATTTTTCCCAATACTCTTTAACATCAACAAACGCTTTTTGTGCTCCCGGATGGTAGATAGCAGACCACGGCAGCTCAGCCGGAGCTTCAAAAGCGTATGCCCAATTGCTGAAAGTGCGACCAAGCCATAAACACAAATTGTTATAATTTTTCAGCCCGCCCAAAGAAAAATACTTCTTAATTTCATTTATTTGTTCAGGCGATATACCATGGTCCATTACATCATCTGCAGCCTGTATCGTGTTATATAAATGTTTTTTATTGTTTTTCAGCATAAATGCTGAAGATTTTCGTAAAAAATCACAGCAGAGCCCTGTGCCCATCCAGGTAAAAAGAACAAAGTCGCTCTCAACTATTTTCTTCTCCCATTTTTTATCCCATACTTCATTATCGTCAATTTGTTGTGCAATGATATTTCTGACCTCGCCAATCTCTCCAGTAAGATTAGCAATAGCTTCTTTCATGCCAATAAAATGGTTTTCCATGTTAGTGATAAAAATAATTTTTCCCATTTCAAGCCTCCGACTCTCTGATTATTTGAAAAATTGGGGGTAGACACCCTTTGCCAGTATTTCTATGCTATCGGCAGAATATTGCGAGACGCAGAATACACATTTTCCGCTGATTGCCACTACGTCATCATTTTGAACGGCTTTGACAGGCTTTAGACCTTCATCACCTATGATTTCTTCTTTGGTTTGTGATTTCATCATACCATTAGCGTCCCAAACTGTTACCAGTATACAGTCAGGATTAAGTTGAAGAATTCTTTCCTTCGGCAAACCGTTGAATTTACTTCCGGTATCTTCGGA
>CAYRVN010000001.1:0-30167 GCA_964427675.1 uncultured Acidaminococcales bacterium | reverse complement strand
GTTGAAGAATTCTTTCCTTCGGCAAACCGTTGAATTTACTTCCGGTATCTTCGGATAAGCAGTTGGCTACGCCCGCATACTTGCACATGTCATCATACAAGCTGCCTTTAGTCCCAAAGCCATCTTTCCCCGTCAATGCTATTACTCTTTTTCTTTCCGTCGTAGGAATCTTAGCTGCTTTAATTTCTACATTTTTAATTTTATCATCAAAAACATCAATAACATTCTCTGCCCTTTGAGGCTCACCTACAACCAGGCCTACTTCACGGATTGTATTCTTAATGTCACTAACGGTATAAGGCGTCTTGTAAACATAAACAGGAACACCCATATCCCTGAGTGTTTGCAGCATATCCAATCCCCACCAATCGGCAATCAAAACAAGATCAGGTTTTAATGCCAATATCTCTTCGGCACTGTTGCTTCTGATTTTGTTTTTAACCTGTTTGCTTTTATCGGTTACAAAAGATATACCCCTGTCATCTGCCAGATATGTCAGTGCTGCAATACGTTCCGGTTCTACAAGATCAACCAATATTTCATCAGTGCCCAATGTAAGGGATACTATTCTTTGCGGTTTTGCCTTAATACTAACGATTCTGCCTGTACTATCTTTAAAGGAAGCGGCCTTTTCTTTTCCCGCCTGCGTAATCGACGAACATCCGCTCACTAAAAAAACAAAAATAATCAAAATAACAAGTAAAAAACTCTTTCTGACTTTCATTATTCTTCAACCTCTTTTTCCAGCAAATCCAGCACAATATCTTCCCAAACATTAATTATGTCAGCTGCAGTTGCAATCTTAGAATCAGAACTTGATTCTGAGCAATCACTCATATCGCGCAGAATATTAGCGGCAGCTGCACTTGTTTCTTCAATACTTAGCAGTCCCCAGTTATATTGATCCAAAAGATGAGCGATGAGGCTTGTATAGACTAAAGTTTTACCATCTTGGTTTAGATTATTTAAAGCTTTTTCAAGCTTCTTTGGATCAACATCCTGATTCTTCATGCTTTTATAATCTTCAAAAAGACGCTGTTTGGAAACTCCAAATCTACTCATGCGTCTGTCAATGTCATGCATCTTTTCCCCGCAAAAACCATTTTGCTTAAAAAGAGCTTCTTTAACAGCATCTTTAACAACGCGCCCGATCAACTCGCCCGGCTTCGTGTGTATGCCTGTATCTCCAATGCTGAACTTTGCCTGCGGATTGCTGATTACTATTATCTGGTCGGTTCCTGTGCCGGTTGCAAGCCCTTGTGAATATCTGCTGCCCAGTATTAGTTCCTGCAAGGCTGCTGTTTTAGCTTCTGTTGCTGTTACAATTGCTCTCGTCAAAACACCTGGCAGCATATCTGCATTCATATGTAAAATAATATTAATGGTACCTGGTTTTGGCATCTCCTTGTTTTCAAGTGAATCGTAAAACGCCTTATCACCAACGCGTCCCGGATTGCCTTCAGCGCCTGCTGTCACAATCGCTGTTACAATAAGTTCTTTATATTTCTCGGTTTTTATTACAACATTCTTCATAGGAACTCCCGTACCCATAGGAGAAACCTTTAAAGGATCATAGCCAAAACGCTTTACCAGATTATTCATACTGTTAATATACGCATCTACTGTCATAGGCTGGTCACCTGGATAGTGGTTATTCAGAACTGCTGATAAATCTTTCCTGTAGCCACCGTTGATTACAGAACTGCTGACAACGTCTCGTGCTCCCCTAAACTCAACAACGACAGTGTCTTCCTCACGATAAACCCTATCTCCGCCGGTGAGCGTTGCTAATTCTTCGGTTTGCTGTCCTGCTAAACATGCTGTTGGAAAACCCATTGCCATGCATAAGGTTAAGGCTGCCAAATACTTTTTCATCATCAAATTTCTCCATTCAATATTTCAAAATTGGCTGATCCGACATTTGTTTTGAAATTATTAAAATCAAACATCAATATCGCCTCCGCACCGGCATATTCACAGATAAGTTCGCCGCCATAAACTACAGCGCTTTTTGCAATAGTGCAATCCATGCCGTTGTTTATGCCAGTCTGGTTACAAACCAACACAGGAAGCCCACCACTGAATCTGGAACAACGCTTCCAAGCCTCCTCAGGCGGTCCGCCGCAGCCGGGCGGCCAGGCAGCGACTACCACTATCGCTTCTGCCCCAGCTTTTGCCAGTGCCCCGCCGTTCTCTCCAAACCAGGCATCTGCACAAACTAAAATTCCGACCTTGGTTCCAGCAAATTCAACTATTTCGAGAGATGTGCCCGGCGTTGACCATGCTTCAGTCACCCAGTTGAGAGTTTTAATCTTGCGTTGTCTGCCAACTATGTCCCCCATGCTTGAAAAGACCAGGCAGCTATTATAAGCCAATCCTGTCACTTCATCACGTTCTGCACAACCAAGAAAAATCGCAACACCATTACTGCGCGCTAATTCCTGAAAAGGTATCGTCATTTTTCCAGGTTCTTTAACAAGTTCATAAGGATAGCCTGTTTGTGTCATAAAATAACCCTGCAAAGCCATCTCAGGCGTTATGACCCACTCTGCCCCTGCCTTTGCTGCTTTTTCTATACCTGCCATTATTTTTTTCGAATTTTTGTTTTGCGGTCCACCGCTCAAGTCAAAATGTAAAAATGCAACTTTCATAATATCACCCTTATAAACACAAATTTTGGAAGCACAGCAAAAGCCGTGCTTCCATTAATGAAATCAGAAGGAGTATTGCATGCCAACAACAAAGTTTCTACCCGGAGAAGAGTACCATTCACCAGGATCGCCCCATTTAACATTTGAATGTTCTGCATAATATTTGTCAAAGACATTATTTGCTTTCAAGTAAACTTTCATATCTTTATTAACTTTGTAGTTCAGTGATGCATCCCAAACCCAATATGTATTGCATGGAAAAGCTGGGTTAGTGCCATCTCCGCTTCCCGGGCGATCAATTACGCCATGACCAATGATTGAGGCGTCAAAATTTTGGTTGGTGTAATCTAGGTTCAGATGATACTCTCCCTTCGGAATATAAGTGTTTATTGACTCGGAACCACTGCTAACAGATTTGGATTCGATATGGGTATAGCCAACTTTAGCACTGACATTTTTGTCGAACGTTTTATTTAATTGCACGTCCCAGCCATTTGCTTTTTCTTCATCTACGTTGGCATATTTATAAGTGCTATAATCAAAACCTATTACATCTTCAGCTTCACGTTTGAAAGCATGTGCCCTAATTGCAAAGCTGTCATTAAATGCGTGATGAATACCGATGTCATAAGTATGGCCACTTTCCGGCTTCATGTTTTCGTTGCCATAAGGACTGAAGTACTGATATTGATTTGGTGCAACAAAATATTCCTTATAACCAACAAACATATGGGTTTTATCGCTGAATTTGTAATCCAAGGTTGCGCTTGGCGAAGTTTCGCCGCCTGCCATCGAGTGATAGTCATAGCGCATGCCGGTAGTCAGATTCCATCTTTGGTCAAAATTCCAGGAATCTTGCACGTATACAGATCTATTATTGAGTTCTTTGCCTTTGTAATTTGTATACATATCGTCATAATCTTTGATTTTTTCTTTATAGTAATCCACCCCTGCTACCAAAGTATTATTGTCACTTAATTTGTTAGTATATTGATCACTGAAACCAATAGTCTGCAAATCCATCATCCAATTGTCATAATCAGTTTTTGTATTTTGGCTGTAAAAAGCGAATTGATTATTCTCTTTTTTCGTAAACTGGTTATTATGTATAATGCGCCAGTTATAATTGTCAGCAGTACCATAGTGTCTTTCTGTAACATCGTAATTTGTTCCGGAATACATATAATCAGCAGTATATTTGTCATAGATCATGGTCAAATCAGAATGATCATTGATTTTTTTGTTCACTTTCAGATTTATAGTATCTGAATTCAGTCGTGCTGGCACTTTTAAATTATTGGCATCTTCATAGGATCCCATCTTGTCTTTTTGCACGCCCACTACCCAGCTATAATCACCATTACGGCCTTCATGGCTCAAGCGGTACTGTTCTTTATCATAGCTGCCGGTTTCAGCTGATAAAACTGTTTTTTGTTTGTCACCGGCTTTCTTCGTAATAATGTTGATAACGCCGCCTTTGGCATCAGAACCATAGAGTGTGGAGGCAGAACCCTTCAACACTTCAATACGTTCAACATTATCAAGTGCTTTAAAGGCACCAAATGAGAATACCGCATAAGTGCTGCCATTCATATTGGCACGCGTACCATCAATCAATACAAGTATTTGACTTGTACCATTGATTTGAATTCCTTCTGATTGTTCATAGCCTACACCGCCGCCATACCTGGTAATTGTGACACCCGGTACTGTCCGCAGCGCTTCTACCAAATCAGCATAATGATTTTTTTCAATATCTTCTCTGGTAATAACATTGATATTTGCATTAGCTTCAAATTCCGTTGTCGCCATTCTGCTGGCAGTAACAACCATTTGATCCAAGACAAAACCATTCTTGTCTTCTTCAGCCGCATTAGCTACTGAAACACCGGTCAAAGTACTTCCTAAAATTAAAGCCCCCATTAAAATACTCAAACTTACTCTGTCTTTTGTCTTCTTTGCCATCTTACCATTCAACTCCTTAAATATTTTATGAACACAAAGATTCCGAGCACCCATTCTTGTATGGTCGTGCTCTCCTTCGCGTACATCAAAATAAAAACCCTTCTGTCAAAAACAGAAGGGTAAGGTAGTAGAAGATTCAGCATATAACGATGCCTGCTTCAGTACCTTCCCCATCACTCGTGGGCTACGGTTCTTATCAGCAGGCAGTTCTTCTGACTCCGTTTCATCGCTTGCCTCACCTTCCCAGGACTCTTCCCAGTGGTTTTCGAGGTTTGCTCAACGTTACAGCGGCGGGACCGTGCCGGATTTCAACCGGCTTCTCTTTTGAACCTTGACGGTACCTGCTAATTAAGTATGAAATTATTATTAGTACATCATGGTAAAATTCTAAAGTATATACCCGTGGTAGAGTCAAGAAAATTTTGCATGCTGTTTTATTTCGTATTTTGGCCACTTAAACTTTTTGCCTCTTATTCAAGAAATATGCAGAAGACCTGCCGTGTAAAAAATACGACAGGTTTTCTTTATTAACCTTTAGCGAAGACAAAAATTGATAGGTACGAAAACATAACATTTCATATTTCTGCCTAACTTATCTTTGGCCGGTGCAAATTCCCATTCATTTGCCGAAGAAGCTGCCTTTTCATCAAGAATATTGGACCCTGACGATTCATAGACATCAGACATAGCTACATCACCGTTTAAATCAACAAGCACACGAACAATTACCGTACCTTCAACGCCGCTTTGTCTTGCTGCCGATGGGTACTCTGGTTTTGTAAAATGCACAAGCCGCGGTGGAACTACCGGTTGTCCTTCTCCGCCACCATAACCAGTACCACTGCCATCACCAATACCTGCTCCCTTGCCAGTGCCATGTCCGCCACCACTTCCACCGCCTGAACCTGACCCTATCCCACCACTGCCAGCACTATTAGTTGCACCACTTGCAGCAGCATTAGCAGCTCTATCTTCCTGCTCCTTCTTGTTCAAATCTCTTTTCACTATTTCTTCAGCTACTTTAACCTTGCTGGAATCGATAATATCGTCTGGCAAAACTATGCGTTCGACATTACTTATAAGTTGTCCAGCCGCCTCTGCATTGCCGCCGCCACCGCCGCCGCCCACAAGATTAACTGCCATAATATCATCATGATGATCTTTTGCAGTATGCCAGAGACCGAACACACCCACAACAATTATCAATAATATATGACAACAACAAGAACCTATAAAGCCTATCTTGAAGCGTTTACACTTCTTCATTTTTCCGCTCCCACATCAGTCGCCAGTCCTACTCTCGTAATCTTAGCCTGTTTAAAGCGATCTAAAAGACCGATAACATTACGATAGCTGCCATCACCATCGGCACTTATAATTACTGCAAAATCCGGGTTATTTTTACTTTCCAGTACAGCCTGCATTACAACGGCATCAACATTGGTCTGCTTGTCTCCTAACCAAATAGTTCCATCTGCCTTAATTGAAATATTAAAATTAGTTTTAGTTTTTATGCTGGCATTTTGTGCAACCGGTAGCTTAATATCAATGGTTTTGATTTCTGACATATTCATCGTGCAGTAAATAAAAAAGACCAACATCAAAAACATCATATCAATCATCGGGCTAATCATTAATTCTGGTGCTTTTGTCACTCTTCTTTTTTTGAGTTTTATCAAGATCCTTCCTCCTTTCCGCTGTAAACTGCATATTATTTATTTCGACGGCTAATAGCCTCTACAAGATTATTAGCTATTTCTTCCATATCAACAGTGGCACGTTTAAACCTGCGTCCGAAATAAGTATGGACGCAAATTGCAGTAACTGAGATTGCCAGGCCAAAAATAGTGGTTATCAAGGCCTCGGCAACGCCGGCAGTTACCGCAAACGGGTTTTCCATTCTTAAATCCAAACTGTTGAAAGCAGCCATCATACCTGTGATAGTGCCAAAAAGTCCTAAGATAGGTGAAAGCATGATAATAACACCAAGATAGTCAAGATACTCCTCTAATCTATCGAGAACTCGTTCCGCCTTACTCCCAGCGAATGAATCTATTCTTTCCGGTTTTACCTCTCCCCTTTGCATGGTCATAACTGCAAAAGCCGCTGCCTCACCGTTTGTTGCAGCTGCAAGTTCATAAGCCTCATCCCATTTGTTTGAATCCAAAAGCTGGCAAAATTTTTCCGCAAATTCACTGCCGGAATCAGCCGTCCTATAATAAATATACCTTTCAATCGCAATCATAAAGGTTGCGATTGAGCACAACAAAAGCGGATACATCAACAAACCGCCCTTTTCAAAATAATCAACTGCCCTTGCCAAGAATTCCATACAGCTACATCCCTTTCCCATATAAAAATAAAAACCCTCCCGCACGCAATGCAGAAAGGTCAAAATTACTTTCATATTATCTGAGTTCACCCTTCCATCTCTCGTGAGGGAACCAATTGTTCATTCAGGCAGTTCTTCTGGCTCGGAGTCATTGCTAGCTTCGCCTTCCCAAGTTGCCTCAGTGGCTTGCTGAAATTCGCTCTTCCTTACAGCGGCGGGACCGCATCGGTTTTTAACCGATTTCTCTATTATGCATTTCTGCACCTGAATTACTTCTATTATATTATCATTGCAATAGTATCATTAATAATCATTAAAGTCAAAAAAAACAAATTATATAACTTATGCTTATTATACAATTAAACCTTATTCCTTATTATAATATCTGTATTGAATAAATACACCAACTACCAAGAAAACCACCTTGCCAGCTTTGAAAGCCAGTTTAAAGCACTCATCATTTCCAGAACAAATTAACTAGAAGTGAGCAAATGCGATTATGAATAAAAAGGCTATTACACAAATTAGTATAATAGCCTTTTGCACGTGAGAATATTTTTAAGAAATAATAATTGCAATTTCCACAAAGGTTTTACTGATTATAATATTGTACAGGTAATTCTAGAATAAATACTGAAGACCCACTTGGTAATTACGTCCCGGAGCGGAATACCATTGGTCAGGATTTAAATTGTAGCATTGGTCGGTATAAAATTTATCAAACACATTATTTACTTTTACAAATGCGTTAACTGCTTTGCTAGCCTTATAATTCATGGAAATATCCCATACCCAGAATGTGCTCAAGATACCGCCAGCTACAGCAGGCTGTGCTTTTCTACCATCGCGGTTAATTACACCACGCCCATTAATCGCCGTATTAAATCTATCATTATCATAGTTGAGACCTAAATTCCAGGCGCCTCTAGGCAAATAACCATCTTGGTTAGGATTAGTCGTTGAACTTGAAGGATCAATATATGTATAAGTATATGCAGCATTAGCTGAAAAATGGTCATCAAACAATTTTCTCAGCTCAACATCAAACCCTTTGGCGTGCTCTTCAGCAATATTATAATATTGCCCTGACAATGTGCTCATGCCAGCGCTTGAATCAATTGTTTTGAAAGCAATGATATTTTCAGAATCACGTTTGAATACATGGAAACTTCCTGTAAAGGTATCATCGAACTTGTAGTTTACGCCTGCTTCAATTGTTTTACCCGTTTCCGGTTTCAGCGTCATATTCCCTTCCGGCATATTATATTGTGGCGAGAATACCTGGCCTTGGTTTGGTGCAACATAGTATTCTTTCCAGCTTGTGTAATAGCTAACCTTTTCAGAAGGCTTATACCCAAGTGTAAAACTTGGCGTGTTGTGATTACCATAGACAGAATGGTTATCAAATCTAATGCCGGAAGTAAGTTTCCATTCAGGAGTAAAATTCCATTCATCCTGAACATAAAGTGCTCTGTTGGTTAAAGATTTACCACTGTAATGCACAGTCGAATATGCACTTTTAGTTAAGTAATCTTTGATTTTATCCTGATAAAATTCAAATCCCCCAATTAAAGTGCGATCCTTGCCAATTCTATGAGTAATTTGATCGTGAACACCTATGGTTTCCAGGTCCATAACCCAATGTGTGCTAAAAACTCCTTCTGGATTATCGTCAAGTTTATTGTTGTTTTTGAAGAAGGAAAATTGATTATCGGTATTATCATCAAACTTTTGGTTATAAACCAAATTAAGTTTGTCATTATCCTTAGTGCCAATTCTCGTGCGAGTAAGCTTATTATTACCGCCTTCCGGTGCCGTATAATCGGAATCATATGTAGTATACGCTACAGATACATCAGCCTTTTCTGTTCTCTTGCCGAGCTTAATTGTATTTGTAGTTGAGTCTAATTTTTCAGGTATTTCAGTCCCTTCAGCATCTTTATAATTCCCAGACAATTTCTTTTGCCCGGAAAACATCCAATAAAAACCATCTTTAGAACCCATATGCAAATAATTATATTGTTCCTTGCCATAACTGCCGGTTACCGCGCTCAAAGTTGTCTTGCTTTCCTCATCTTTCAATTTACGAGTTATGATGTTAATAACTCCCCCTTGAGCATCAGAACCATAAAGAGTGGAGGCTGAACCTTTCAATATTTCAATTCGTTCAATAGTATCAAGGTTAGAGAATTCTGATGCCATAAACTTGCTGTATGAACTGCCATTAACATTGGCTCTCATGCCATCAATTAAAACAACTATATTCTTTGAACCATTAATGTAAAGACTATTTGCTGTATAATTTTCTCCACTGGAACCATAATTTTGAATAGTTACACCGGCAACATCTTTCAAGGCTTCTCCTAAATCAGCATAAGGTTTTTTGCTAATTCTTCCCTGGTAATAACACTAATGTTCGCATTGGCATCAAACTCTTTCAGTGGTGTCCTTGTCGCCGTTACCACGATCTGGTCCAGAGAAAAAGACTCTTCTTCTGCTGCATATGCAACGGAAAAATCATTACAGGCCACGCCTAAAATCAAAACACCCATTAAAATGCTTAAACTTGTTTTTGTTCTTTTGCTTCTCAAAATAAACTTCAACTCCCTCTATTTTTTTATGAACACAAAGTTTCCGGCACCCATTCTTGTATGGTCGTGCCACTCTGCATACACCAAAAGAAAAACCCTTCTGTTTTATCAGAAGGGCAAGGCAACAGAAAATAAGCGCAAAAATGCTTTTCTCTAAATACCTTCCCCATCACTCGTGGGCTACGGTTCTTCTTAGCAGGCAGTTCTTCTGACTCCGTTTCATCGCTTGCCTCACCTTCCCAGAATTCTTCCAGTGGCATTTTGAGTTTCGCTCAACGTTACAGCGGCGGGACCGTGCCGGACTTCAACCGGCTTCTCTTTTAGACCTTGACGGCACCTGCTAATTCAATATGTTTTTTACTTTATATATCAATAATACATTTTACTTGAAACAATTTATATACGAACAGAAAAGCAACAATTAATATCCCTTAATCAAACCCTCATCGCTTAAATCAAACAAGTTGCCATACGCATAATTAGCTAACCCCTTGATAGCATAAACACAATTCTGCGAATTGGAATAAAGATAACGATCGGGTATCGGAATAACTTTTTGCAATCCTTTAAGACCTCGCAAAGCAGGGTCACTCAAAAATTCTTCGTTGAACTGCTCCGTATCAGCATGATCGGTTCTATCACTAGGTCCCGAAATCAAAAAGAAATCCGGATCTGACTTTACCACTAATTCTTTTGCCAAATAATCCCCTTGATTCAAACCTGCCTTTGCAATGCCGTTAATTATATGTGCCTTTTGGCAAAGTTCATCAAACATAGAACCTTTCCCTCCATAATTTGTCATTCTTGAAACAAGCAAACCAACCGGCATGGGACCTTTTTGTTTTTGCATCACAACATCAATTTCATGCAGCTGCTTATCCATTTCGGCAATCATCTTGCTCCCTGCCGCTTCCTCATCCAAAGCTTTAGCAATTAACGTGATATCTGTTTTTATATCCGTCACATCTGTTGGAGATTTGCACACCAAAACCGGAAATCCCAAATCGCGAAAAGTTTGTACTGCTTCAGGCTTAACATAATCTGACAAAATAATTAAATCAGGTTTTAACTGCAAGGCATACTCAGCAGTGAAAATGCCAAATGTTTTTCTTTTAACTTGAATGTTTTTAGTTGCTTCGGCAATATAAGAAAGCGTCGGGTCATCAGCCAGATAATTTGCAGCAATCAGCCGTTCCGTCGGTACAATGCCCACCACCATAGTATCAAAAGTAAGAGAGTCAGTCATGATACGCATTGGTTTTTTCGTCAGTGATACGCTGACACCATCGTAACCTTTTACAGTATAACCACTCATATCAGGACTGGCTGTTGCATTATTTGCAGAACCACATCCACTAATCAGAGGCATAACAATTATTGATAATAACAATAAGATTATTTGCAAAGCATTAAATAATTTACGCACAATATACCACCGTCAATCCTATGTATTTTTTATCAAAAAAGAAAAACCCTTCTATCCACGACAGAAGGGTTAGGCAACAAAAAAATAAGCATATAAATGCTCTGGTACCTTCCCCATCACTCGTGGGCTTCGGTTCTTCTCAGCAGGTAGTTCTTCTGACTCCGTTTCATCGCTTGCCTCACCTTCCCAGGATTCTCCCAGTGGTATTACGAGGTTCGCTCAACGCTACAGCGGCGGGACCGTGCCGGACTTCAACCGGCTTCTCTCTTAGACCTTGACGGTACCTGCTAAATTAAATATGAAATTGTATTATATATGTTATAATAGTAAAAAATTCTTAGTTTCTTATCAATATTTTCACTAATTATGATTATTTTGAAGTATATACCCGTAGTAGAGTCAAGGAGGTATTTTTGCTAATGCCTGATAAAAAATCTAATTCTTATTTCACAATTGGCGAATTTGCCAGTTTGTTTGGTATTTCTAAACAAACACTTTTTTATTATGAGCGCAGCGGCATTTTTGCCCCTGCTCTTATTGAAGATAACGGTTATCGTTATTATTCATTTGAACAATATTTTATTTTTGAAATCATTATTACTCTCAGAAAATTAGGCATCCCTTTAAAAGAAATCAGCAATTATGTTAAAAACCGCGATATCGAAAGTCTGCAGAAATTATTTGAAAACAAAGTTTTAGAATATGACATCGAAATTTCCTTGCTTGAACGCAATAGAGACACGCTCTTAAGAAGGATCAAACGAATTGAAAAAACAAAAGAAATTAAAAAAACTTCCATTACCTTAGAAAATATTGATGAAGAATATCTGGTAACCGATGATTTTCCAGTCTTAGATATTCCGAGGAAAAAACAAATTAATCTGATTGCAAAACATAATCTACCCTTTGCCATGAACGAAGTTTTCAATGAATATGTAATGGGTTTTATACTTACAAGGGAGAACTTGGCTTCAGGTAAATATTTATTGGTTGATAAAATTTTTACTCAAGTTACTTATAAAGAGGAGTATCCTGGCGCCCTTGTAAAACCAGCTGGTCTTTATGCCACAATCACTACTCCCGGCGGTTACCATGCACACTATAAAGCTATCATTAATAAATTGCTTGCTTTTATCTCACTTAACAACCTTGAAATAATTGGTGACGTTTATATAAATCAATTAAGAAATTATTGGTCCACAGCTGATCACGATCAATATATAACAAAAATAGCTATTCAAGTTGATTAAAAAAGAAAAATCCCAGCATTAAAATCTGCATAACTTGCCTAAAGCTCCTGCGGATTTTTTGCTGGGATTTTTCAATGACTACCTTATCATATTTGATAAGGTATTTTTTTATTCGTGTTTATGGCAGTGCCCTTCGCCTGTCGAGTCCAAAACTTGTTGGAAAATTTTGTGAGCTTCTTCAGAAGACTTTCCATTTGCCAAAGCTTTCTGTGCATGTTCTACAGCCATGCGATATTTTTTGTGAGCTTCATCTTTTGGCAGGTTATTAATATCATAATTCATAACCTTATGGAAAATCTCATGAATTTCTTCGGAAGATTTTCCTGCAGCTTTAGCTGCTTCTACATGCTTCATTGCCATTTTATAACGGTATTCTGCATGCGGAGTCTTTGGCAGTTCATATTTTGGATGTGCCATTCCAATCACCTCTATTTTTAATTTTGGGTTACTCTTCTTAACCCAAAATTAATTCTAAAGTATATTCCTAGTAGAGAGTCAACTATATTTACACAAAAATTTTCTCAAATTTTTTAGATATCAAATTATTTCGTCCTTTGTCCCAATCAAAGAATAAAAGTGCGGGCTTGCCGTTGTAAACTAGTCTGGTTATGCCGTTAACAAGCACAGCACTCTTCGCAGTGTTGAAATCAAGTCTTTCATTGTTGCCTGTTTGATTGCAAACCCAAACAGGCGCTCTACTGACTTCTGAACAGCGTTTCCAGGCATCCTCAGGCATGCCTCCACCGCAATCATAGTCATTCCATGCCGCTGGGACCAAGATAAGATCAACATCAAGATACCTTGCTGTTTCTGCGTTTTTTACATACCAGGAATCACAACAGATCAAGATACCTATTTTCAGTTCGCCGATTTGCACTGGCAAAAACTTGTCTCCCTTCTTGCTCCATGCCTCAGCGCCAATGGTGTGCCCACTCATTTTATGCTGCTTGCTTATTACTTCTCCTTCAGACGAAATGACCTGGCAGCTATTATAATAATATCCAGTATTCTCGTCCATTTCCGCACAGCAAAGGAAAACTATTACTTGATATTCTTTTGCAAGGTTTTTAATAGCCTCTATCGAGACGTTAGGTACCAATACAGTTTCCAAGTTGTCTGCTTTCTCCGAAAAAAAGTATCCTTGCAGAGCAATTTCTGGCGTAACAATACATTTTGCGCCTGACTCGGCTGCTTTGATGATTGCAAGGCAAATCTTTTTAAGATTATCTTCGACTGGTCCCCCACTAAATTCTAAATGCAAAAAAGCAACTTTCATAGAAGCACCCCTATTACAATTTCTGTTCGTACCATTCTATAGCAGCGCGTTTAAGCGCACATTCACCAGGATACTCTGCTCTGCAGCCGCTGCCATACCAGCGTGAGAAACAGCCGCCGCCACATAATGCAAAATCTTTACACGAACGGCAAAAATTCATGCTTCGTTTAATATCAAAACTCACATTATCCTGTAATTCTTTGTTGATGCCAGTAACAACATTTCCCATATAAAATTTCTTATCTCCAACTAAGGATGAACAAGCATAGATTTCACCTGTAGGATCAACAAAAGCCGCTTCACCATTCATTGCGTAACAATGCCCAAAGCAAAGATCGCTGTTTTTTGCGAGCTTATTTACTCTTTCCACCTGAGCAATAGCAATTTTTAACCCTGTCAGTCTTTCCATTTGCAGTGATTTATCATGAACCTTTTTCATCGCAAGCGCCAACTCTTCAGCGGATGGAGGCTTGAGTCCTGTACCCCGTCCTTGACCTCTCAATAGATCAAAACCGATCCTCCTGACATTCCCGAGAAAGTATGCAAACTCTACAATACCATCTAATTCGCATACGTTATCTGCAGTTACTACGCAGGTAATACCTGTAGCTATGTTATTTTTCTTTAAAACTTCAATGCCCCGAAGAATATCATTGGTAGCACCTCTGCCATCTGTTCTTAGACGCAGTTGATCATTGACTTGTGGTTTGCCATCCAGACTGACGCCAATAGCAACTTTATTTTTATAAAGAAAATTGGCATTTTCATCATTTAATAGCGAACCATTTGTCTGCAGCTGCATTATTGCCGGTAATTTTTCGCTGACCACGTACTCAACAACTTGCTTTAGACATTCATAGTTTAAAAGCGGCTCACCACCGGTAAACTGCAAAACAAATTTATCATCAACATCTGCTGCCAGTTGAAGTGCCTTGATTGCCGTATCAATGTTCATCATGCTTCTGTCATGTTCAGAGGCATAACAATATTTGCAGGCAAAATTGCAAGCACCTGTAAGGCTCAGGGCTAACATTCTTATTCTATTCTCTGTCATTTCTTTCTTCTAATTCTCCTTCAATTGACAAATATAGTTTTTGCAATTCTTCCTTTGTTTCAGGTTTAGCCTGCCAAAGGCCTCTTTGTTCTGCTTCCAGCAATACTTCCGTCATACGCTGTAAAGCCCATGGATTAACTTCTTTCATCCATTCCTGTACCTTGGGATCAAAGGCGTATTTTTCAGCATACTTCTCATACATCCAGTCTTCCATGACATCACTGGTAGCATCCCATTGGTAGCTGTGTGCGACATAATTTGCGAGGTCAGCTGCGCCTTTATAGCCATGTTTCATCATACCATTGATAAACTTTGGATTAATCGCCTCGCTGCGGAATATTCTCTTAGCCTCTTCCTGCACGCTATGCATGACAACTTTTACTTTGTCCGTGCTATCGCCGCAATAAGAGCGCGGAGCAGTGCCTTTAATGCTGCGAACCGCTGCAATCATGCCTCCATGATAGGCATTATAATCATCCGAACTAAGCATATTTGTTTCATGGTTGTCCTCGTTTTTAATTGTTATGTCCAAAGAACCCATGCGTTTTCTAAAAAGGCTTGGCAGAAATTTTCCTTTAGTCTTGCCGCCATAAGCGTGAGCCCCCCAGCGCACGTAGACGTCCGCTATATCATCAATGCTATCCCAGTTTCTGGCTTCCAGCAGAGCAGCAACACCGGCGCCGTAACCCCCCTGTTCATCGCCAAAAATGCGAAAAGCTGCCTGTCGCCATGCTTCTTCAGAGGAAAGACCTTCTTTTTCCAGTTCTTTACTATCTTCCAACAAGTGTTTACGAATAAAGTTTTGCTCGATATCTTCTTCCAACCCGCTGACAAGCAAAACCGCCTCATCAAGCACTTTAATAGCACTTGGCATAGTATCGCGGAATAACCCGCTTATTCTAGCTGTGACATCAATCCTGGGACGCTTTAATTCTTCTAAAGGAATTACTTCCATTCCCACAACTCTTAAGCTGCCTCGCTGCCATACCGGTCTGACACCCAGCAAAAATAAAAATTCTGCTAAACATTGACCATGGCTACGCATATTACTCCCAGACCACAAAACAATGCCAACGCTTTCCGGATACCTGCCTTCTTCAGCAATATATCTTTCAATAACCTGATTGCCCAAAGTCTTGCCAATCTCCCAAGCTGCCGCAGTTGGAAGATTACGCGGATCAACCCCGTAAAAATTACGTCCTGTCGGCAATAAATCGGCTCCGCCGCTGCTGGGTGCTCCCGAAGGCCCAGGTTCTATGTAACTTCCTGACAGACCTCTGAGCAAATTATCCATTTCCTGCGTTGTCAAAAGTAGATTTGGATAGATTTCGTTACAAATATATAAACAGATTTTATTTAACTTATTGAGCATTTCGTTGGAATAGCCTCTAAGCACCTGAATTCTGCTCAGGCTAGCGAGCTTGCTCACATCAAATTCAATTTGCACAAGAAATTCGATAATTTCTCTACTGGTTTCTGCTATTTGATCAACTATGCCCCCGTAAGTTATCTTTAAATCATCGATATATGTTCCGCTTTGTTCCAACAATTCATAATAGTCAAAACCATAATGCTCTGCCAACACTTTTGGCAAAGCAGGTATATCTCCATTTTCGAGTCTGGTCAACAGCATAAGCATTTCTAGCATATTTTCGTTTGTCGGCGGCTGTCCGAAAATATGCAGGCCTGTTCTTACTTGCATATTTTTGATATCAGTTATATAGGCATGCAATTCCTGTACATATTCCTCAAAGGATGTATTAGAGTCATATTTTATTTCACTATCTAAATTCGCCTCTTGAACCTTTTTCAGCAGCAATTCTTTGAGTGTTTCGATATTTTCAGGCTGAGTATTTGCGAAATGGACATATTCATCAAGCAGTTTTTCTGTTTCTTCTAATTCATCATAAACGCCCGCTCTTGTCTGCGGCGGCGGCAAGTGTTCAATCAGGCAGGCTGCTCCACGTCTTTTAGCCTGAATACCTTCTCCTGTAATCGTAATAAGATAAGGATACAAATTAGGCAAATCACCCAAGGCTATATCCGGATAACAGGTATTGCCAAGTCCTGCATTTTTCCCCGGCAGCCATTCAAGTGAGCCATGAGTACCTACATGAACAACAGCGTCAGCCTGCCAGATATCTCTGAGCCACTTGTAAAATCCCAAATATTGATGCGTTGGTGCACAAAATGGCGAATGATATATTTTGCTCGGATCCTCGCCAAAACCACGTGGTGGCTGTACTGTTATCAAAATATTACCATTCATAGTTCCGGGCACAAGTAAGTTATCATCGTAATTCATTACTTCACCCGGTGGCTGTCCCCAATCTTTAATCAATTGTTGTCTGATTTTTTCAGGAAGAACATCAAAAAATGCCAAATAGTCTTTTTTACTAAGTTTTGCCGCCTTGTTGATTTGTTCTTCTGTTAACATGCTGCGGTCATTCGTTGCGTTGGCTGTCAATTCTTCAATAAATAGTTTGCCATCCTCCGGTACCTTTTCAACATAATACCCTTGTTTCTGCATCTCGCGTAAAACCAATCTGATACTCTCAATAGTATCCAAACCCACCGCACTTCCAATATTAGAATTACGCGGAGGATAGTTGTGGAAAATAATAGCAACTTTTTTGTCTTTATTATTTTTGCGTTTTAAACGAGCCCATTTCGAGGCCTTGCAAACTATGCGTCTTATCCGCTCATCAATAGGCAGGAAACAAGTATCGCCATTGTCGAGTTTCTTTTTAGTTGCTACAGGTATGCCATGAATTATTCCATCAAATTCCGGCAGAGCTATGCTGATGGATACTTCCATCGCATTCATGCCCTCCAAAGATTCCGACCAAGCCGGATATTCAGTTAAAAGGGTATAGCCTTGCAAGACAGGTACATTTAGATGCTTTAAAAACGCCAAACTTAATGACCTGGAAGTTGTCAGCGAAAACTTCATGCAATTAATCAGCGTATGAACAATTGCTGCTCCGTCCAAAGTAAAATAACGCTTGAATACTTCGTCCAGACTTGGCATTCCCACTTCTTCGATTGGCATTCCGTTGCTGAAAACACAAATAACATTGAGCCCTTGATTTTCAATTTCTTCAATAAGTTTATTTTGATACGCCAAATCACCCCATACCCACTCATCACGATAAAAAAGAATACCGATCGTAGGTCTTTTCTGATCACAAAAATCTTGTATATAGGCAGTTAAACTGGTATAAACTTCCAAAGCTTTGGGATGATAAATGCCACTCCAAAAACTTTTATCAGGTTCTTCAAAAGCAATATCGTCTTTTTTACTGAAAATATGCTTAGTATAAAGCCATAAATTTTTAAAATTGACTAAACCATTATATAAAGAATACATTTTAATTTTGTGAAGAACTGAGTTTTCAATTCCAGATACCATTTCATTTTCTTCGGTGCCGGCAGCATCAATATAATAACTTGCTTTAGTCATCTGCAAAAATGGCAACAGTTTTTTAAAAAAGGGAGTATCTAAGGCATTACCCATCCATTTAATGCAGAAAAAATCTGCCTGTAAAAGCAGGTCCTCCCACTCCTGACTCCATTTTTCACCTTCGGATATTTTGATACTCATTGCTTGATTGTCTATTTTGCAATCATCCTGCAATTCTTGCAGAGCCTTTTTCATCATTGCATAGCGTCGGTCAATATTGGTAATAAAAATTATTTTTCCCATAAATGCTTCCTCACTTTTTATACAAGCTGTTTCTGCATTCTTCTTAACAAATAAAGAAAATATGGTGAACCAAGTAAAGCTGTCATAATTCCTACCCTGACCTCAGCAGGCGGAATAATTATACGCCCGAGAGAATCACATATAACGAGGAACATAGCCCCCACGATGGCGCTGGCTGGTAAAAGCACCCTGTGGTCCGGTCCAATTAGCATACGCATCATGTGGGGAACAACCAATCCTACAAAACCAATATTACCACTCACGCAAACTGATGTAGCGGTTGTCATTGCCGCCAAAATCAATAATCCCATTCTAAAAAACATTACCGGCATGCCAACTGCCTTAGCTTCTGTATCACCTAATACCAAAACGTTAAGATGCCTTGCCATGCAAAGCATGAGCGTAATGCCTATTGCAATAGGGCCAATCGCAATATAAACGTGCTCCCAGCGCCGATAATCAAGTCCACCAACAATCCAGAATAAATACTGCTGAAGCTTTTGTTCGTTCATGAAAGTTAAAAGGCCTGATGTTATAGCCCCGAGCAGCATGCCAACAGCAACACCGGCGAGCAAAAGCGTCATGACTGGTATTTTGCCATTTTTTTTAGCCAGAAAAACCGTAAGAATAACGGCAAAAATAGCTCCGCAAAAGGCAAAAGCTGGCATGATAAACAT
Organism: uncultured Acidaminococcales bacterium; assembly: GCA_964427675.1. Lineage (GTDB taxonomy): Bacteria > Bacillota > Negativicutes > Acidaminococcales > Acidaminococcaceae > RZYP01. Next base: position 11,239 of record CAYRVN010000001.1, on the reverse strand, counting down.
ATTCTGTGTAGACCAGCCGAGAGCAATGGAAAGTACCGCTCCAGTAGCAGCACCACTGGAAACGCCGATAATTCCAGGATCAGCCAAAGGGTTGCTGAATATGCCTTGCATAACAGCTCCCCCTATTCCTAAGGCTCCGCCTACCAAAAGCCCTATAAGCATGCGAGGAAATCTAATATACCAAATTACGGCCAGCTGCTCCTGCGTAAAATCCTCTTTCGAAAAAAAGGGGAGATTCATCTGATAGCCTACGATTGATATGGTGCTTTTCACTGGTATTGAAATTTGTCCGCAAAATAATGATGCAAAAGCCGTTAACAGCAAACATACAGCTAAAAATAAGACAGCCTTTTTGCCATTTTTCCTTTTAATAAGCATTCTATACCCTCCATTTAACTAAAATAATTCCGGATAAACGGCTTTTGCGACAGCCTCTATACTATCAGTTACATTCTGCGACGCTACGTACCGATATCTATCAGAAACAAAAACAACCTTATTATTCTTTATTGCCCCAATATCTTTGATAGCAGGATCGTGTAACAATTCCTTTGCGAAATCACTGGTACTGATGTTGGAGTCGAAATCCCAAGTAGGCAGCAAAAGGACATCGGGGTTTACAGCAACAATCTGCTCTTTTGACAAAGGCCCGCTTTCTTGCTCCAAGCCAGCTTCTGCCGCACAATTGCGAACATGAGCGTGACGAAAAATATCATCAAGAAGATTCCCTTTTCTGCCGATAGCACCGATAAAAGAAAATGCCATGACCTTTTTTTCTTTTTCCGGAGTAATTAGCTTCAGCTTTTCATTAAGTGCTGCCAGCTTAGCATCCATTGCTACGATCATAGCTTCACCTTTTTTTCTCTCCCCAACGGCCGAAGCAATACCTATGACTTTTTCCTTCATTGCCTCATAAGTCTTGGGACTATCAGCTACATAAACGGTAACACCCATTTCTTCCAGTGTCTTAGCAACTTCTTTACCAGATGTAATCGAAACAAAAACAATGTCTGGCTTCAAAGCCAGTATGCTTTCCGCATCTGGATAAACAGTTTTTCCCACTGCAGCAGCCTGCTCCTTGGAGATGAATGTTATTTCCGGGTCTCCCGCCCAGCGGCTCAAAGCTTTGATGTTATTTGTGTCTACAAGTTCAATTAATATTTCATCCGTGCCATAAGTAGTCGAAACAATTCTTGACGGCTTTTTACTTAAGTGAACCTTCCTCCCGCTGTCATCAGTAACCGTATAGCCAGTCTTATCTTTTACGGCCTGCTTATCCTCCCTAAAACTACATCCTGAAATAAAAACCGTCAAAATAAATAAAAAAAATATATATTTTCTCATCTTTTTCTCCATGTCACTAAAAACCAGAGTTCTTGAGTGCCATGGACATTTTTTGGTTCCACAAACGCTGTAAAACATGTGCTGATCCCCTGATTCCCATAAATGGTTCCTGCGTAAGAAGCAATTCATCATGAACGGGATAAGAGATATTACAGTGCAGGACATTTGCTATCTGCTTTCTCTGAATATACGCTGTTTCGCTGCTACTGGCCAGCAGCAGGCCGTTTTTAAGTTCATCAAGCGTTTCTTCTATTTTAGTGCTGCCTTCTGACGCCAATAAATAACTATCAATATATTCATTGTTTTTTCCCTTGAAGTTATCGTCTTGAAGAATAACTGTAAGCTTGTCCACGTCAACCCATTCGGATCTTAATGTTTCTGCAAAAGATATGGCGGTTGAGGAAGAGGCGGATACAACAGCGTTCTCAAACCAAAGCTCTCCCCACGTGCTTTTTATATCATTAATACGTGAATTTAACAGATAACGTGTTTTATCTGCAAATGAAAGCAAAAACGATAAGTCAGTAGAGATCGCTTCAGTAATCCTGTTCAGCCATTTAATAGTACCATCAATACCGTAAGGGACGCCTGCAGACAAATAAGGCATATCGTAGTCTTTTTCTAACTGTCTTGCCAAATCAAGACCCAGTTCTTCATGTAAAACAATATTGAGTTCCGCATTGGTCATTGCTTGTATTTCTTTGACCGTAGAACCTGCGCCAGGGCAGGCAAATACTTTATAACCAGCCAGATTCAGAATATTTTTCAGTTCCTGCAAATCATTCTCTCCGTTAAAATAGCTAAGGCTGCAGCCAAGCAAGTTGACACTTTTGGGTTCAACTTTATCCCGCTTATACAAATCAATTTCTTTGAAAAAACTTTTAGCAGCTAATTTATAGCCTTCGCTAAAACCACCAATAAGTCCTCCGCTATCGAAACAAACTGTTGGAAATGGCAGATCAGCTTTTCTTGCTATACCGGCAATATCGTCTCCTATTAGACTAACGGAGCAGCTATTTTCAATAAGCAATACGCTTGGATTTGCATTTTCCTTTAAATTTGTCAGCGTTTCCAGAAGGCATTCTTCTGTTCCATATACTACAGATGTATTGTCAGGTTGAGTACCTTGAAAACGGCGTTCAATTTTAGGATCTGCTTTCTCCAAATATCGGAGAGCATAAAAATAACACCAGAGTGGGCCATTGGCTATGATTTGAGCTTTAGGAATTCCGCCAAAGAAAGCTGCCGCGCCGGTCAAAGCACAAGCATTAACGCTGCAGGCAATATTGCCCCATCTTTCAGTTTTAGCCATAGATAATTCCACCCTTCAGTGCCTTACGTAAAAGAAGATGACTCATTTTTTTAATTAGTGCTATTTCACCATTTGCGCCGGCTCTTGGCAGCATAGGTAAAAACAATTGTTTTATGCCATCAGTAGCAATTTCATGCGTTGTTAATACAATGTCAGCGTTGCCAATCAACACTTCTTCTTCACGTGAATTAAAAATTGGTTTATCGCAAATAGACTTTATGAGTGTTTCCATAGCAACTCTGTCTTTTTGCGCATAGCCGTCAAATAATATTATTCCTTGCAACTCCAATCCTGTTTTTTCAACAAGTTCTATTACCCAGGAAGGATCGAAATACTCTACCAGTCTGCCAATGCTAATTACTGCTTTTTTGCCCCTCAGCTTACTGCCGAAACTCTCAATTGCTTCCTCCAATTTGTTTTTTTCGGCCAAAATAGCTACTTCTGCTTCATTCTTTTTATTAAGAAGTTTTCCTAAACCACGCAGCCATTTCTGGGTATTGCTCCACCCTATCGGATATTCGCTGCCATAATATGGCGTTCCAAAGCGCTTTTCCATTTTTTTTGCCAATTTTATAAGCCATTCATTCGTTTGGTCCCTGCTGCCAAGCACAATATTTAAGGATGATGCTGCTACCAAATCCATATCTTCGAAATCGGTATAAGTTGGAAACTGTCCCTGAACCTCCAAGTCAAAATAACTTAGTAAGTGTTTTATTTCGCGGCAATATTCGCCGTTGGGCCCGCCTTGATCACCTAAGAGCAATACTTTCCCTGTTTTCTTTTCTTCCCTTGACACCAAGCGATCAATCATTGCGTCGGCAGTATAGAAATAGCCGGCATAATACTCGCCATCAAGAAAGCCGTAGCAGGGAACAGTAATAATCGGCAGTTTCCATTTTTGCTCCGCATCTTTGCAAATTGCTTCGACATCATCGCCAATAACGCCGGCAACGCAGGAATTGGCAATAACCAAATACTTAGGTAAATATGTTTTAACAACATATTCAATACAATCTTCCAGCTGCTGAGACCCGCCGAAAATTGAGTGTTTTTCCGATAACAGACTGGAAATCAATGGTGCCTGATGAGAATAGTTAACGTATTCGTCCTTAGCAATTCTTCTGAAATGCTCAGCTGAATCCATTGTGCGTGCAATATGAGCACAGGCTTTAGGGCTATGAAAAATAACTGCCGCTCCTTTACTATGAGCCGCGGCTCGCCAAACACCCGGCATACTGCAGCTGCAGCTGCGTGTTTTTGTTATTAATCTTTTAGTCTTGATTCCCATATTTAGCTACAAGCTCCTCCAGTTCTTCAAAAGTCAAAGGTTCTGGAATGGTCAAACATTTGTTTTTTTCAATATCATCGGCAAGTTGTCGATAAACAGCAGCCTGTTTCGAGTTACCGGCCCACTGAATAACTGTCTGCCTATTAACTTCTGCCTCGTTAACAATAGCGTCCCGCGGCACAAATGCTATCAACTGTGTATTTAATTTTTTTGCAAACTCTTCCAGCAATTCCTTCTCGTTTTTCGTATTACGGCTGTTGCCGATAATTCCGCCTAGTCTGACCTCGCCTCTTGAAGCAAATCTTGTAATACCTTTAGCTATATTGTTTGCAGCATAAAGTGACATCAATTCTCCAGAAGATACTATATAAATATCCTGCGCATAGCCCTCACGAATAGGAACGGCAAATCCACCGCAAACCACATCGCCCAGAACATCATATAAAATAAGATCGGAATCGTTGGTAGCTTCAAGTTCTTTAAGTTTTTCCAATGCAACAATAATACCACGCCCAGCGCAGCCAACACCTGGTTCAGGACCACCAGCTTCTACACATTTTATTCCATTGAAACCAAAATTTATTATTTGTTCTTGTTTAATCTCACCGTCTTCACTTTCTCTGACCGTATCCAAAACAGTTCTTTTACAAATATGGCCTAATAATAGCCGTGTCGAATCATTTTTAGGATCGCAGCCTATCTGACAGACCTTTTTACCCATTTCGCTGAATGCAGCTGAAACATTTGCTGCTGTCGTAGATTTGCCAATACCACCCTTACCATAAAAAGCAATCTTCTTCATCCTTATCTCCTCCACTATTTATAAACTTCTTTTAAAAAACAAAAAAACCTTTCCATAAATGGAAAGGCCACTGACAGCAATAATATTAAAAATATGATAAATAATGCTGTCAAACGTTTTCCATCTCTCGTGGTTAAAACGCGAGGAAAACCTGGCAGTTCTTCTGGCTCTGATTCATCGTTTCTCTTCCCTTCCCAAGAATAATTATTCTCAGTGGATTTCATAAGAGTCACTCATCATTACAGCGGCGGGACCACGTCGGCTTTGCACCGAACTTCTCTATTAAGTGTGATACACCAGGAATTAATATTAAATTAATGTTTTTTTTCGCAAATTAAATCAATCGGCAAAAGAGCCGGTAAGCCATTGCTGCCGACAAAAGTATCTACTTTCACACGAAAAACTTCACGCAAAAGATCAGAAGTAATAGTCACTTGCGGCTCTCCTGCTGCCACAATTTCACCTTTTTTCATGACAGCTATATAATCAGAATACTGCAAAGCATGATTAATATCATGCAGCACCATAACAACTGTTAATCCAAGCTCGTTATTGAGTTTCTTCAGTAGTTTCATTACTTCCAGTTGATGAGAAATATCAAGATAAGTTGTTGGCTCATCTAAGAGCAGCACTTGCGGCTTTTGCGCCAAGGCCATCGCAATCCAAGCCCTTTGCCTTTCGCCGCCCGATAACGTACTTAAAAGCCTGTTACGCATATGGCGCATACTTGCCTGCTTCAAAGCCCATTCTACACACTGCTCATCTTCTTCGGTATTTCGCTTCCACCAACTTCTGTGCGGGAACCTTCCCAACTCCACCAGATCTTTGACAGTTAAATCAGCTGGTGATTGCGGCGATTGGGTCAATATGGCCAACCGCTTGGCAAATTCTTTGTGGCTGAAAGCTTTTATATCTTTGCCATCATAAGTAATATCCCCGCTAGAACAAGGAATTATTCTGGACAAGGCTTTCAAGGTTGTGCTCTTACCACAGCCATTAGGGCCAATAATAGCTGTTACCTTACCTTTAGGTATATCCAAATTGATTCCTTTTAAAATAATTTTGTCCGTTATTTTTACAATAACATTATTAACACTAATGACTCCCATTAAATTTCCCTCCTTAAAAGGAATAGGAAAAATGGTGCTCCAAGTACAGCCATAATTATGCCCACTGGTAATTCTACCGGAGAAAACATTGTTCGGGCCAAGGTATCACTAAGAGTAACTACACCTATGCCCAGAAGAGCTGAAGCTGGCAACAAAAATCTATAATCAGAACCAATTAGGAGCCTGGCAGCATGCGGTACAATTAAACCAACAAAGCCGAGCAAACCTGCAACACTTACTGCGCTGGCAGCTAGAAGTGCTGCAATAGCTGTCATCGCTATGCGAACAACTTCAACATTCAAGCCTAATCCTCGTGCCATCTCATCCCCCAACTGCAGTATGTTTAAATAATTAGCACAAACTAAAGCCAAAATTAAACCAATGATTGCGTACGGCATTATAATACCGACATGCGGCCAGCTTCTCGCTGCCAAGCCGCCGACCATCCACATCAAGGCGCCGTGAACTCTATCACTATAAAAAATCATGAGTCCGGAAATACCGGCGCCTAAAAAAGCCGAAACCGCTACACCTGCCAAAATAATTCTGACCGGCTTAATACCATTTTTCCAAGCTAAGATATAGATGCAAACTGCAGCTGCCATTGCACCCAGAAAAGCTATGGGCGTAATTAAATAATCCATCTGTGGAAATAATATCATGACCGTGACACCGGCTAAGCCAGCACCTGAAGAAATACCTATAATATGCGGATCAGCGAGTGGATTGCGCATTACCGCCTGCAAAATAGCACCGGAAATTGCCAAATTAATACCGACGAAAGCCCCCACAATCGTGCGTGGAAGTCTTATATTCCAGATAATCTGGCTCTGTGCATCCATTTGAGGACTTTGCAAGATAGCAATAATTTGTTCGACCTTAATATCCAACGAGCCCTTAGTCAAACTCAAAAACAAGCCTGCGATTGCCAACAGCGCAAATAAAGCTAAAACAAAAAAGCGCCAGGCTGTTCTTGAAATACCAAACTTTTCTATTTTATAAGTCACATCATTTTCGCTATTTTGCATTAGAAAAAACCTCAGGATAAACTGTTTTCGCCATATATTCTACCGCTTTTGGATACTGCAAACCGGGGTTAATCAAAAATAACTGTTCCGGCAAAAATATTATCTTGTTCTCACGCACAGCCTGCAAGGAATTCCAGGCAGGATTACTTTGAACATCTGAGCGCAGACGATTCTCAATTGCTGCATCAGTGCCCATAGATGTAATGAAGATAAGATCGGGATTGTTTTTCACTAATTCTTCCAGACTATATGGTGTTTTATCCGGATCACCACTTAAAGGTGTACTTCCAGCTGCAACATTCTTAAACCCTAGTAATTTGGCTGCAGAACCAGCAATAGTGCCATCAAGCTCCACAGTCACATTTTTGGCACTCGCATGCAAAATGACTATTTTCTTTTCGTCTTTGGGAATTTTTTCGCTTATTTTGCTTATTTCATTATCTAGTTTTTCTGCTGCCTGCTCACCTTTTTGCTGCACTCCATAAACTTTGCCAATCAGTTTTAAGGCATTCTGAACCTCTTTGTAAGTTCTTACATCAATTTCTATAACCGGTATATTATTTGATTCCAATAAAGAAATAAATTTATCATGCTGCCCCTTAAGAGCCAATACACAGTCAGGTTTCAAGGCAACTACTCTCTCCACATCAATATTATAGGTAAAACCTACCTCTTGGGCATCTTTCATGCTCTCAGGTATAGTACCAACTTTCGAAGTTGCTCTGCCGATAACCTTACCGTCAACAGCCTCAATCATGCCTAGGAAAGAAGGAGACAAGCTGACGACTCTTTCCGGCTTATTCTTCAAAACAACCTTACGGCCAGCGTCATCGGTGATTGTCAAAAAGACATTGCTGTCTGCGGTTGTTTCTTTGGTATTTTGACTTCCGCAGCCGCTTAGAGTCATTATCTGTAACAATAACAATAAAAGCATGAAAATTTTTTTCATTCAAAACAACTCCCTGATTGTGGCATATAAAAGCAAAAGCCTTCAGTTCTCAAACTGAAGGCAAGAAACGCAGAAAGTCCACACTATAAAGTGTGTTATCCAGACCTCCCCATCTCTCGCAGGTACTTAGGTCGCTTCGGTTGGCAGTCGTCTGGCTCGAATGCAAAAGCATTCACACAGTGGCGGGACCGCGCCGGAATTCAACCGGCTTCCCTATTAAGCCTCTAAAGGCACCTTACCGATACTCTTAAATTACTTGTTTAGGTTATCATATGTTTAATATTTCGTCAACCCAAGCCTCTCGTGACTTCAATGTGTTCTATCATACTTCACACTGCCATTGTCGAAATAAAATCTATTTGTTATAATCCTTATGGTGAAAGAAAGGAGATATTATGGAGATTTCTGAACTTATTGCACGCATTAACATATTGGCCAAAAAGAAAAGAACTGTTGGCCTTTCTTCAGAAGAACTGGCAGAACAGAAAGAACTGTATAAGGAATACCTTTCAATAATAAGGTGCCAGGTTAAAACTCACTTGGACAACATCGAAATCGTTGATAGCCCAACGGTTAAACACTGATATGGATACCTTTACTCTTGGTACAGATGCGAAGCCTTGCAGCATTCGCACTTTTCTTGCACAAAAAGGCATATCGCTGACTAATTGGCGCAAGATAAAAAATGAAGGTACTATCCTGGTTAATGGTCTTCCTGCTTCTATCAGCCAGCATCTAAAACCAGGAGATATTGTTTCCTTTTCTGCACCTGTTCCTGCTTCCTCCGTTGTGCCAGAAGTTGGTCCGTTAAAAATCATTTACGAGGATGAATATCTTATTATATTAGATAAGCCTGCAGATATGCTTGTTCATCCAACGGTAAAATCTGCGTCGCATACCCTATCTAACTATCTTGCAGGCTATTATGCCAATAACAATATTACGGCCGCTATTCATCCCATTTTTCGTCTGGACCGCAATACTTCTGGTCTGGTAGTTTTTGCCAAAAAGCCATTCATACAACATCAACTCGCTTCCGGTGCAATCAACAAAGAGTATCTCGCCTTATTAAAAGGAACACCGCCGGCAAAACAAGGAAGCATTGAGGCCCCGATAGGGCGCAAACCTGGCAGTATCATTGAAAGGATAGTGGACGAACAAGAAGGCAAATTTGCCAGGACCGACTACAAGGTATTGGTACAATATACGCCTGTACTCAGCCTTACACGGTTTATTCTTTTCACAGGCAGAACCCACCAAATCAGGGTACATTCAGCCTACATAAACTGCCCGCTTGTTGACGACAACCTTTACGGAGAACCAGGACCACAGTCAAGACATGCTTTACATTGCTGGCGTTTAGAGTTTCAGCATCCTGTAACCGGTATGAAAATTAAGGTGTCCTCGCCTCTGCCCACTGATCTTTTAGAAATTATTACTGCTAGCAAACAAAAATAGCATACTTTTTTGCTGTATTAGTGTGCTATAATTAGGATAAACAAAATACTTGGGGAGGTCGTTTTATGCCATTAGTAACATCTACAGAAATGTTTAAAAAAGCTTATGAAGGCAAGTATGCCGTTGGCGCATTCAATGTCAACAATATGGAAATTATCCAAGGAATTGTGGACGCTGCCAAAGCAGAGCAATCACCACTGATTCTGCAGGTTTCTGCCGGAGCGCGCAAATACGCTAAACACATTTATCTGATGAAACTGGTCGAAGCTGCAGTTGAAGATACCGGTCTTCCTATCTGCCTGCATCTTGATCACGGTGAAGATTTCGAAATTTGCAAGGCCTGTGTTGATGGTGGCTTTACATCGGTAATGATTGACGGTTCCAAACATTCTTTCGAGGAAAACATTGAACTCACAAAACGCGTTGTCGATTACGCTCATAACAAAGGCGTTGTTGTTGAAGCTGAACTGGGCAAATTAGCCGGTGTCGAAGATGCAGTTAAAGTTTCTGCTAAAGATGCAACCTATACAGATCCCGACCAAGCTGTCGAATTTGTTGAACGTACTGGTGTCGACTCATTGGCAATTGCTATTGGGACTAGCCACGGTGCTTATAAATTCAAAGGTAAACCTGAGCTTGATTTTGCCAGGTTGGAAAAAATCAGCAATCTTTTGCCAAACTTCCCGCTAGTATTGCACGGCGCTTCCACCGTACTGCCAGAATTTGTATCACTTTGCAACGAATATGGCGGCAAAATTGATGGTGCCCAAGGTGTTCCTGAAGACATGCTTCTTCAAGCCGGCAAATTCGGTGTTTGTAAAATAAATATTGATACGGATTTACGTTTGGCGATGACAGCTTCTATCCGCAAATATCTTGCTAATAACCCTGGTGATTTCGATCCCCGCCAATATTTGAAACCTGCTCGTCAGGCTATTCAAGACATGGTCACCCACAAAATACGCAGCGTCTTGAACTCAAGCAACCGTCTTTAAGGAATTATCTTAACATAAGAAAAACCCGATTTTATTCATTAACGAATAAAATCGGGTTTATTTTTGTTTATTTGTTAATCATCGGAACTGTATTAGCAGCATGAGGCATTATATTGATTGTATAGTCAGTTTTGCCTTGTTTAGCTAACTCTGCCTGGGCTAATTGCCAAGCCTCTTCTAAACTCTCTACTGGGATTTGGCCTGTTTTGCGCACTATGTCAAAATTCTCTTTTTTGGTAACTAGATATACTGTATTGTTATGTGCCAGAAGTGCAACAGTAAAAGCAATAAAGAAAGGAATTGTAAAAGCTGCACGGCAAGCTTTTTCAAATTCAAGCATATCATCAAAACGGAAAGAATCGGTAAAAGCTGGCGGTTCTTTAACATCAGGGCATTCGAGCATAGCAATCATAATACCGCCTGGTTTCATAGCCATGCCAGCAGTATCATAGGTTTTACTGCCTTGGTACATATTGATATCTTTAGGGAAGCCGCCAGGACTTGCAATAACGACATCAGCTTTTTCTTTAATAGCTACGCCCTGAATCTTCATAACGTCTTTGGTGCCTTCCAACCAGGCATCATACCAGTGGCCAGCTACGATCCGGGAGAATTCTCCTTCAGCATTCATCACGGAGTTGACGAGGAAGCAAGGATTAACCATTTCTGCAACTTCACACATATCTTCATGTAAAGGATTGTCTTCTAATTTTGTACTAGCGCATTTAAGGCTGGCACCTGCACCGACTTCGTCAGCCAAAGCAAGCGAATGGTTCTTTTGAATTGTTATGTCACCAGAAACACCTGGCATGATGCTCTTGCGGCCGCCGCCGAATCCAGCCATCAGATGTACTGTGATGCCGCCTGTCAAAATAACTTTGTCTGCATCCATTACTCTCTTATCTACATAAGCAGGAGTGCCGCGTTTGGTAGTGCCAAGATAAACAAGATTAT